>CAYXDR010000559.1:0-2072 GCA_964463515.1 uncultured Desulfobacteraceae bacterium
TTCGACCCCGATACCGATTCCGACCCCGACGCCGATAAGCCGGGGATGGTCCTTTTTACGATGTCATCAAGCATTAAGACACAAAGCATTTCTTGCCGTGATTATCCTGCATCCTGCAAGCCATCCTCCAGCGACCTCTAAATCCCGAATGAGGTGCAATGTCAGACCATCTATAAGCCCAGCCGAATTTTCAAAAGAATGAAAAAGTTAGTTTTAAGTGATTCGAAACAACAACAGTAATGTTACAGAGGTTGCAGCAGGATGAAGTCCTTGGCGGCAGTATCGTAGAGAAGTAGAAGTGTATGGTGTGCAGAGCCCCGCTCGCTTCGATGTCTGTAGCGTCATCAAGAAACCCGCTTTTGACGGCCTTGCCGATCCATTAGTAATGACAATTATTTTCGGCCTCTTTAAAACGCAAAATCAAAAAAACTTAAAGAACAACACTTTAATTTAAAATGCTTGCTAAAACGTCAAAAAATAGCTTTGTTCCTTTGTTTTAGCTTTACAAAGTCCACTGAAGGCGATGAGGTTTGAGTTGATGGATGTATCGAAAACAAGCATTTTCTCACCATGCATGGAAATCAGGTTTTGGAAGCAATGCGATTTCTCTTTTCTGATGATTTTAACTGCTCATATGATCCTGTTAGGTTGGAAATAGCATCCTTTGAAAACTATTTTAATTGAACATCAAAAGACTGGCGAACTAAATCTATAATGTTCTTTTTGGATACATGAAATAGATTACGTAAATAATTCGCTAACACACTGGACAATAGCTGTCAAGTGCTTTTCCGCCCGGCTAACAGCTAATCGCTCATACAATGCCGACGTGATCAAACAAACAGGGTAAACATCAGAACAAGGTATGCCAGGTAGACGCCGAAGAGCACTCCTCCCTGCCAGCGTTCGATTTTGGAGTTTGTGGCACCGAAATAGACGAGCAGGACCATAAGGATCAGCATGACAGGGTAGTCAAGCACCAGTGTCTGACGTTCCACCGGCAGGGGCCGGACAAGGGCGGACAAGCCGATCACCCATGCAATGTCAAGAAAATTGGCGCCGATGATATTTCCGACCCCGAGATCGCTGTGTCCTTTAAGAGTGGAGGTAAAAGCGGTGACATATTCGGGGAGCGAAGTGCCGAGAGAAACAAGTGTCAAAGCAATGATCAGTTCCGGGATTCCCAGCCATTTGGCGATGATCGCCGCATTTTGCACAAGAAGAATGCTTCCAATGACTACGGCCGCGCCGCCTGCCGTCACAAGTGCCAGTTCCCTCGGAATGTTTGTTTCATGGGGCTCGGTGTCGTCAATGACCGCATCCAAGGCTTCGTCCGCCTTGCGGTCTGCTTGCGCCGCTGCCAGTGGGCCGATTGACCTGCGGATGTTCATTGCGGTGGTGAAGGAATAGTAGATGTAAGCTGCTAAAAGAAAAACTAAAATTACACCCATCCATGGACGCAGATACCCTCCCAGGGACATCACTGTTACCCCGGCTCCGGCAACGAGCATGAAAGTGCCTTGTTGAAAAACGATCTTTTTTTCCGAAGAGGCCGCCTTGATCATTGCGCACGTGCCCAAAATGAGACCGATGTTGCATATCGTCGAACCTATCGCATTGCCTATGGTTGTCTGCGGCCTGTCGAGGAGAGCCGCCACAAAGGACACCGAGAATTCGGGAGCGGTGGTGGCCAGGCTTACAACCGTAGCCCCTATGATGACCTTGGGTACGCGCGTCAATTCAGCCAACCGCACCGAAGAATCCGTGAAGAGGTCTGCACCTTTTGTGATGATCCCCATGCCCACCAGGAAGAAAATCGCATTCGCCCATATGGGAAGGCTTTCAAAAAAATGTTCCACGAAAGTTTCCTTTCATTTCAAGAGAAAAACAAACAGAAGTACATAGATCAAATAATTCCGTATAATAAACTTCCAATATTTCAGATTATAGAGCATCTCACAGGAATCATCAATTTCCAAGAATAAAATTGACAGCAGACAGAAGGGAAAGATTGAACGCGGCATTTTATTCAGGCTGAGAAATCCCTTGACCCCAATAGAAGTAAGTGTTAA
>CAYXDR010000560.1:0-2059 GCA_964463515.1 uncultured Desulfobacteraceae bacterium
ATTGCGACCGTGACTATCTCTACGACATGCAGGGGGCGAGATCTCTGATCGAGGACCTTGTGAACACCTCGGCGGATGCAGCCGGGGTCACAAAGGGACTTCGCTCGCATGGAATCACGCACATGCTGGTTGCGGTGGATGTTTTCGAAAGATGGGCGGCTCAAAAATTTAGTGAAGAGAAATTGGGGCTCCTCCAGGATTTTTTGAACAATCATGCCCGCCTGATCCACCTTGAAGACGGCTACGGGGTGTTGGCATTGCGGTAGATGACCAATGGAGGGGCATCTCTGCTTTGTGCCTCTTCGATCTCTTCATGGAGAAACTAGACGGTGGCTTTAGCAGGCAATTGGTCGTTGACATTGTTCGATGAAAGTACATACTTTTGTATGTACTAATCATTCTCGGAGGCTGTTATGACGGAAACGAGGACCGCCAAGCTGTTTAAAAACGGTAACAGCCAGGCTGTGCGGCTCCCTGCCGAATTTCTTTTTTGCGGGCGCTGTGCTCGTCGCGAACGATTTACGTCACCATGAACGGATCGAGGCCCCTTTGATTCTGGAAAACTGGAACGTGTAGACGCTTTTCTGTTTACTTGAGGCAGTATGTACCGTGACAAAAAGGTGGTTGTGGTGATGCCGGCCTATAACGCCGGAAAGACCCTCAGGCGCACCCACGAAGAGGTGATGGATCAGGGCTGCGTGGACCTGGTGATCGTGGTGGATGACGGAAGCCACGACGAAACCGTGGAAACAGCCCGAAATCTGCCCGGAACGAAAGTTTTCGTGCACGACAGAAACATGGGCTACGGCGCCAACCAGAAAACCTGCTACCGGCTGGCCCTGGAAGAAGGCGCCGATATCGTGGTGATGGTTCACCCTGACTATCAGTACACCCCCAAGCTCATTCCTGCGATGGTCTCTCTTATAGGAAACGGTGTGTATCCGTGTGTACTTGGTTCACGCATCCTCGGTGGGCAGGCACTGAAAGGCGGGATGCCGGCCTGGAAGTATATTTCGAACCGGTTTCTTACTCTCATTGAAAACCTTCTTATAGGGGCCAAGCTTTCCGAATACCACACGGGTTACCGGGCCTTTTCGCGACAGCTGCTCGAACGGGTTCCTTACAGGCTGAATTCCGACGACTTCGTATTCGACAACCAGATGCTGGCTCAGATAGTCTGGTTCGGCTACGTGATCGGCGAAATAAGCTGTCCTGCGAAATATTTCGAAGAAGCCTCATCCATAGGCTTCGGCCGGAGCTTCCGTTACGGGCTGGGGTGCCTGCACACGGCACTGAGCTTCCTGGCCGCCCGGGCAGGCATAGCTCAAACACCGATGTTTCCGAGATGAGGGAAATGGCCCATGGCGTAATTGAATCGGAGTCGGGGCCGTCAAATAATAGGAATCCAAGGAACCGCTTGACAAGCGGACGGGGTTTGTCTAATGACCAAATTTAGTCAATGCGTATTGTTTAAATTTCTGCGCCATCCGGAGAATTGCGATGGACACGCGGTTCATGCCCCACAAGACTCACCTCGATGACCCTGCGGCCTTCAAAGACCGCGACGCAAACTTCCGAAGATTGAAAGGGCATACGTGGGTCCACCGTTCGTACCTGTCATGTCCTGGTAGGCTGGAGCGCCTTTTGGGAAAAACTGCAGTATCTCTCGCCCGCTCGCCCTGCTCGCTAGAGCCGCAGAGAACGCAGAGGACCACAGAGAACGACAAAGAGGCGGCCGCGGAGAGGTAAGCAGCAGGGCACGGCTGTCTGGGGGCACGGCCAGGGCCTTCAATCGTGCAAGCACATCTCAGTCCCCGGCCATGCCCCCATCCTTCCCAGTGCCGTGTGAACTACAACACGGCACAGCCGTGCCCATGGGGCCTTTGAGTGGAGTGGGTGGTATTCACGCCCAAGATAAAGAGGGAAAGAGAGCCAAGCGAGGGCTCCAGCGGCGGGGACTTTTGCGAGCTCATCAAGGTTTTCTCCCCTGCGATCTCTCTTTTTTCTTATTCACCCTAGTAGTGTCTATCCCCGGCTACGAGTTGGCAGTTCTGGGCAC
>CAYXDR010000561.1:0-2048 GCA_964463515.1 uncultured Desulfobacteraceae bacterium
GCATAGAGATGTTTTGCCTTTTGCGGCGCTTCCGGAAGGAGCAGTAAGCTTCGATCTTCGGCCACGAAAAGAAAGATCATCCGGTAAATCAATCGAAGTATCTGTTGATACAGATCATAGGCCTGGAAATCACCCCTTCGAAGTTTTTCACGGATTTCCAAATTTGCCCGGTGAGCAAGGAACCCTTTTCCGAGGGAGATGATAGCTTGTTCCACCCCATGACGCAACTGATCAAGAGCCCGTGTGCCCTGTTCTTGAGCCTTTTGGGTCCAACGTTCAAGCCAGCATTCCTCAGGCCTTTCCGCTTCAACCCTGGATTGATGAAGAAGTAGAAAAAATAAAATGAAATCGGAATAAACTTCCCCGGACATCATCCCTTCCAGGTCGAATTCTACATAGGCCTGGCGGGTAAGACTGGCATTGTCTCTTAGGAGCCTTAACGTAAGGCCGTTTGAGACAATCCCCCAGAGATGTTCCTGCGAGCGGTTCAAGAATTCCTGAATCAGGCCGTGGGGGCTCAATCGAGCAGCGCCTGAAACACCGGGGCTTCGACGGTCCAGATTGTGGCGGAAACTGACCAGGTGAACTGGTGTGTTATTCCAGAAATGGCTGATAGGGTAACTTTTTCCTTCGATTTCTTTGGATTTCGATGTAAGGAGCCTTCCGTAGCCAAGCTCTTGAAAGAGCACCAGCAACCACCGTTCCCGAGTCAGGGTGGTTCCTGCATCAAGACTAGGGAAAACTTGGTATTCCTCTTGAAACGAGGCCCATGCACTTCTGCAACGCTTCCAAGCCCGGTTTATAACTTCGTTCAGGCGTTCATTTTGTCCGATATGGTAGGTTTCCGCGGAAAGGCCATCCAGCGATTTATCAGATTCTGAAATCCGTTGGAGGAAATCTACCGGGAAAAGATTCCCCTCAGTTCGGATGGTGGTAAACAGGTTTTGCTTTCTAGCCTTCATGGCTGCCCTCCTACGACGGGCAGATAAACATACAATCCGACAAGATCGGGCGGCAGGTGTGGTTCCACCCGGTATCGAACCCCTGTGATACGGGAAGCAGTTCGTACCCTGCGATGATCTTTTAAAAGCACCTCCGCTCTTTCTTCAGCTTCGGCTACCAGCTTTGCGTTCAGTTTATCAAGGCCTTGAAATATCCTTACCAACATGTTTCTGGCCACATCGGGCAGGACGTTTTCATCGGGTTCACTGTTTATGAGCCTCTCGATTACAGGATCTTCGATCCATTCAGCGTTCTCGGGGGACCCCTTGAACCCCAGGATTTCACATTCTTCAGCCAGAAGAGGCCTCTCTTCGTCTTTCATAACCGTTATGATGTGGTACCTGAAGCGCACCAACAACAAAGTGGTGCGTCGGTCCACCTCTCGAGTACGGAGCACACCGCAGCGGGCTGCAGGACTTTGGAGGATTGGGTCAAGCGCCGTATCCATCACGTAGTTAGCCAGGGACTCCACCATAGGATGGGTTCGGTTGAGATAGACGGACCTATCATCGCCCATGGGTTCGAACCGGGAAATGAGAATTTTTCCAGATGGAAGTCCCAGGACATCCTTGAGACTTCCATGAACATCTTCAAGATTGAATCGACATGAATTCTCTTTTTGGGAGGCCGTAGCTCCGAAGGCTTCAAGTGAACCCTTCACGAATCGCTCTATATCACCCGCACCACCTATGGCATTCCGCGTTTTTTCAATTTCAGAAGCGACCTGCTCAACTTTTATCGTTTGTTGAGCAAAAATCGTCCGGGAACGTTTCTCTTTGGCAGATGCGTCATCCCACCTGGCATGGAGGTCGTCCCGATTCTCCTTCATGAAATCAAAAGACAACTGGGGACGGCTCGCCGCGCTTTCTCTTAGGAGAAGCCCTTCAAAAATAGCCTCGATCACCATCTCGGTGTTCGCCGGGACTGGTACTGAAATGCCAAGGGAGCTGCGAATCTTTTTGTGTTTTCTCAAAAGGACATCCAGAACAATTCCGTCGATCTGATTGTCCAATCCGTAATAGGTGAGGACACGCACCTTTTTCCGG
>CAYXDR010000562.1:0-2039 GCA_964463515.1 uncultured Desulfobacteraceae bacterium
GTGATTGAACGAACTTTTGAGAGTGACTCTCACGGATTGATCCTTGCATTGGATCACATTACGGACGAGGGGAATTTCGGAGCCATAATGAGAACGGCAGCCTTTTTCGGCGCGGAGGCCATCGTGATCCCGAAGGACCGGTCCGTCCGTGTCACGCCGTCGGTTATCAAGCGATCGAGCGGTGCCCATTCATCGGTCCAGGTCTGCCGGGTCGTCAATTTGAGCCGGGCACTCGTCACTTTGAAGAGGGTCGGACTGTGGATAGTGGGCTCTGCAGGGGAGGCTCCGCTGTCTTTTTACGAGTTTGACTGGTGCAGGCCCTCGGTCCTTGTTATGGGAAACGAACGAAAAGGCCTCGGGGCATCGGTGAGAAAAATTTGCGACGAATTGGTCGCGGTTCCCGGTAAGGGATCGGTGGAAAGCCTCAATGTTTCGGTTGCCGCAGGTGTGCTGCTTTCCGAAATCGCCAGGCAGAGGCTCGGAGTGAGGCCGGAATCGGGACATGGGTTCTAGCTGTCGTCTTTTACGGGGAATATATCAAGTGCACCGGTGTTGACCATCGCCCTCAATGCGTGGTAGAGAGGAAGCCCTACAACATTTGTATAGGAACCGCGGATCTCCTCAACCATAAACGCACCTATTCCCTGGACTGCATAGGCCCCGGCTTTACCAAAGGGTTCTCCTGTGGCTATATAAGATGCGATTTCCTTTGACGTAAGCCCTTTGACTTTCACATGGGTCACCGGAGCCTCCTGGTGAGCGACGCGGCCTGATGGGTCCAACAGCACGAAGCCGGTGACAACCAAATGCTCTTTGCCGGCGAGCAGTTTCAGCATTCGCCGTGCATCCTGTGGGCTGTCCGGTTTGCCCAGGACCTGGTTTCCGCAGACCACGAGCGTGTCTGCGCCAAGGATCCAGTGACCAGGGGATCCGACGCTTACTTCGGCCGCCTTGCCGGAAGCAAGCTTAACGGCCAGCCGTGTGGGCTCGGGATCGTGCCCGTTTTCTTCGTACCGGCTGGGTATAGTCAGAAATGGAAGCCCCGTTTGCCGTAGCAGTGCAATCCGCCGGGGTGAGGCGGATGCCAGGATGAGGGGCCTTTCTTCGGATATCTTTGCGTTCATAGTTTTATCGAGAATCTGGCATTTTAACCGGAGCCTGGAATACCGAAGAGTTTGCGGGCGTTTGCCGCGGTGATCCGTGATGCCTCTTGAGGATCCATGCCCTTCAGTCCCGCCAATGCTTCCACAGTATAAGAAACGTAAGCAGGCTCGTTGCGTTTACCACGCTTGGGCACCGGGGCCAGAAACGGAGAATCAGTTTCGACCAGGATATGCTCTATCGATATGCCGGCTGCTGTTTTGCGGACCTGATCCGCTTTGGAATAGGTGACGGTTCCGGGAATCGAAATGCAATAGCCCAGAGAGATGAATTCGGCTGCAAGGTTTAAGTCTCCGGAAAAACAATGTATAACGCCGCAACTGGGCCTTTTGCCCATATGTTTGACTGTGTCCAGGATTTCGTCGTGCGCTTCGCGGTCATGTATTACGACGGGAAGGTTCATGTCCCAGGCTCGTTCGAGCTGCATCGCAAATGCTTTTCGTTGGGCTTCCTTTGGGCTGTTGTTTCTGAAATAATCCAAACCTATTTCACCCCATGCCACAACCTCCGGTGCCGATGCGATATCAGCCAGTGAATCCGCCCGGGCAGAAGTGAAATCCCGGCTGTTGTGAGGATGACAGCCGGCCGAAGCGTAAAGTCCCGGGTATCTACGCGCGAGTGCCACGGCGGCGAGTGAACTTTCGATGTCGATACCCACGGTCAGTATGGTATCCACTCCTGCGGCTTCAGCCCTTTCTATGACAAGGTCGCGGTCTGCGTCGAAGTCGCTCATATCAAGATGTGCATGGCTGTCGAACATTGATCGTCCACCTCCCAAAAAATATGAGCCCGAAACTGAAAGCTCAAAGTTGATCAACTCGTAAAAAGTCCCGGAGCCGTCATTCCGGCGCAGGCCGGAATCCATAAGTTATTGGAAT
>CAYXDR010000563.1:0-2034 GCA_964463515.1 uncultured Desulfobacteraceae bacterium
AGTGCTGGGTGAAAGCTACAGGCTGCCTGCAGAGCGTATACTGATTGTTTCGGGAGCACAGCAGGGCCTTGATTTGACCGCCAAGGTTTTTGCCGCACGAGTCTCTGATTCGATTCTTTTTGAGGATCCCACCTACCACGGTGCGATTTCTCTTTTCCGGGCCAGACATTTCGTTCCGATGGAAGATGACGGACCGGACCTGACGGCGCTTGATTTCAAGCTGAATGATCAGATCAGTCTTTTCTATACGATGCCGGCGGTTCACAATCCAACAGGCGTATCCTACAGCAGGAAGAAACTCGAGGCCGTGGCGGAACGGGCAGAAAAACATCGCTTTTTCGTGATAGAAGATGATTTTTTGAGTGAATTTCTCGATCGACCCCGCCCGAGATTCGTAGATGTGTGTCCGGAGCGTACGATTTACATCAAATCCCTTACACAGACTACCGTTTCGGGGCTTCGCCTCGGTTTCATGGTCGTGCCGGGGGAACTCTACGATAGATTCGTGCATTCGAAATATACTTCGGACCTGGTCTGCACCGGTATTCTTCAGAAATTTTTGATGGAGTTTATTGTTAGGGGCGACTATGAAGCCTACATTGCCGAGACCAGGCAGAGGACGGCGGACCGGCAGCAACGGTTGCTGTCATTAATAGAGGGTCACAGCCATCTGTCCGTTTCCCTGCCCCAGCGAGGCTACAATCTGTGGGTGCATTCAGGCCGGTCGATCGATTCTTCCTATGTACCCTGGAGCAGGGGAGAGGAGTTTTCGTTTTCTCCGCAGTACCGATCATTTTTCAGGCTGTCTTTTATGAATATGGACGATGAGTCGTTCCGGCGGGCTTTGCCGTACCTGGAATCCGTTTTCACGGCATTTTTCGGACGGTGATTTGATTCCGGGCGCGGTGGATTCATGATTATGTAGTCATGAATCGCTGGGTGTATTCCGTGCTGAACTTCCTGACCAAACCGTCGTCGGCAAAGCTGAAGTAAGTGTTGTGTCCGATTATCACGTGGTCGAGAACCTGAACGCCGAGGAGTTTTCCCGTCCAGACCAGGTCTCTGGTAAGGCGCCTGTCCTCGGCTGAAGGTGAGGGATCCCCGGATGGATGGTTGTGTACGCAAACCAGGGCTGCAGCTTTGTGTTCGAGTGCATGTGACATTATTTCCCGGGGATAAACCGCGCTGCCGGTAAGTGTGCCCAGGAAAAGGTCTTCATCGACAATAAGTTCGTTTTTGCGGTTGAGGAATAGAACCCGGAAAATTTCCCTGGTCAAACCTCTCATTGAATGGAAAAGGTAATCGAAGATATCACTGGAGGACCCGAAGAAAGGTTTTCCTATGGCTTTGTCTTTCAAATAGCGTCCGGCAACTTCGTGGACGAATTTTAAGTAAAGGGCGTTTTTTGTACCTATTCCTTTTATCTCGGTAAGTTCTTTCACCGAGGCGGAAAGTACTCCGGAAATAGTTCCAAAGCGCTTGATCGCTCCCCTGGCAGGCACTTTGACGTCTTTCCTGGGAGTTCCCAGGGAAAGCAGGAATTCTATAACTTCTTCGTCGCTAAAACGTTCCAGGCCGGCGGACAGAAACCTTTCCCTCAGCCGGTTTCTGTGGCCGTTTCCGCGGTTCGTGCTCCCGGACATCTAAAACCTCCATCCCCTAGACGCATGCAATTCAGGGAAGTCGATGAGATGCAGACAACTGAACACGAATGAATAATCCTGACTGCAAGCGGTTTTCGGTACAGTAAAGTAAAACGGACGCCTTGGGGGGAGGGTGCTGAATATACCAGGATTAACTTTAAAATGGAAGCATATAGCTTCTGATCACCATCAGGATGGCGTTTTTCCGCACCCGAAATTCCTTTTGCGCATTGCTCCCAGCAGAGACAGACAATGAATTTGGCCGGCAACAGCAATGTTGAAAATCATCTTCCTTTTTGGCAGTATATTAAGTTATTATATATTTTTGAATCAGTTGAATGATGCTGAGGATATGTGCAGTTGCGGTTCAAGTTGAGGGAAAGGGCCTGGT
>CAYXDR010000564.1:0-2034 GCA_964463515.1 uncultured Desulfobacteraceae bacterium
GGCGCAGGCCGGGGTCCAGTGATTCCAACGACTTATAGATTCCGGCCTACGCCGGAATGACGACTTGGGGACTTTACGAGGCCATCAAGGTTTGAATCCAGCCTTTTTTCGTCATCCGGGGCATTTCTGAGGACTATTACGGACCCATCAAAAAATTTCATAAAAAGAAAGGATGTGATTCCAATGATTTGTGAAACAATTAAAAAAGGATATGAATGCGCTTTTATGACGAAAAAAGGCTGCCAGTACAATGGCGGGGCCTGCAAACCGATAATAGACAAATGCGAAGGCTGTCAGAAGGCCGTAGCTTTCCCTACTGGAGTGTACTGTATAGCTTTTCCTGATCCGGCAGCGAAATGGCGTTTCGGAACCTGCAACATGGCCACCCATATCAAGGCCGAAGCCAAGAAAGACGCTGCAAAGACAAACCCGTTGAAAGCATCCAAGAGGGCTTCCCGGTGATATCAGTTTCAAAGGCTGGTCCGGCTCATAACGCAGAGAAATTCACGGTTTCCTTTAGGCCCGCATATGGGCGAAGGGATGGTTCCGTGGACGGTCCAGCCTTCGCTTGAAAAAAAAATCTCGAGGGATTCTACTATCTTGGCGTGAAGAGCTTGGTCTCTGACCACGCCCCCCTTTCCGACGCTGCCCTTGCCTGCTTCGAACTGGGGTTTTATGAGGCAGATCATAAAGGCGTCCTCTGCAAGTATTCTGGACACCGGGGGAACCACAAGTTTAAGGGAGATAAAGGATACATCCATCACCGCGCCGTCGGCTGCCGGAAGGAAGTCTTCGGGTTGCAGGAAACGTGCGTTGGTTCGTTCCATTACTTTAACACGGGGGTCCTGCCGGAGCTTCCAGGCCAGTTGGCCGTAGCCCACATCCACCGCGATGACACTGCTGGCCCCGCGCTGGAGAAGGCAATCGGTGAATCCTCCGGTAGAAGCTCCTATATCCACCATGTCTTTGCCTTCCACACAAAGCGCAAAGTGATCAAGGGCGGCGGCCAGTTTTATGCCGCCCCTGCTCACATATGAATGTCCGGATGTATCAACCTTCAGATCTAATGTTTCGGGCAGGATAAGTCCTGGTTTTTCAAGGCGGCGGCCGCTTGTGCTCACCACTCCGGCCATGATCATGGCCTTGGCTTTTTGCCTGCTGGGAGCCAAGCCGCGGTTGACAAGAAGCTGATCCAGCCGGAGTTTTTTGGATGTAGGGCCGCTCATTGCACTTGTTCAGTTTTTCAGCCTGCCTTGCCGCAGAAATCGAGAGCGGCGGATGTGATGCCTTCGACATCAAGTCCGCATTGCCTTCTAAGCTCTGCGGGAGATCCATGCTCGACAAAGGCGTCCGGAAGTCCAAGTCTCCTGACGGGTATTGCGGCCCTGCCGTGGTCAGTCAAAAGTTCGATTACAGCGGATCCGAATCCCCCTGGCAAGGCGCTTTCTTCGACGACAAGGACCCTTGACGCCTCCGCAAGAATATCCGGCAGCCTGGGGTCGATGGGTTTTATGAATCTGGCGTTGACGAGGCCTGTGGACAGTCCGCGTCCTTCCAATATTTCGGCAGCCGCAGCCGAAGGGTGGACCATGTTTCCCACAGCTACGATCATCAAGTCTTTTCCCGTCTTGAGCACTTCGGACTCCCCGACGGGTACGGGCCGGTAATCGGTTTCGATCGCTACACCGACGCTTTTGCCTCTGGGGTAGCGGATCGCTATGGGCCCGTGGTGATGGATCGCAGTGTAGAGCATGTGTCTCAGCTCGTTTTCATCCTTCGGCGCCATTATCGTCATGTTGGGGAGGCAGCGAAGGTAGCTGACGTCAAAGGCACCGTGATGTGTGGGGCCATCCTTTCCCACCAGCCCTGCACGATCGATGGCGAATACGACAGGCAGGTTGGGAAGACACACGTCGTGAACAACTTGATCGTAGGCGCGCTGGAGAAATGTCGAGTAAATGGCGACCACTGGCCTAAAGCCTTCGGTGGCAAGACCGGCCGCGAAAGTCACCGCATGCTGTTCTGCTATGCCGA
>CAYXDR010000565.1:0-2030 GCA_964463515.1 uncultured Desulfobacteraceae bacterium
GGACAGCCCTGCGTATCCTCTACGGTCTGGACCGTTTTTCAGAGGACATGGACTTTTCCTTGCTCGAACCTGCGGTCGATTTCGACTTGGCCGGGTATGCCAAGTTCCTTCAAAAGGAATGCGAAGCCTTCGGTTTTGATGTGCGGTTCGAAAAGACGGATAAAGTACGCGCATCTCCGATCCAGTCTGCCTTTCTCAAAGCGGACACCCGAAAACAACTGCTTGTGATCGAAACAGCGGAGGAGCTTATAAAGGCACTGCCTAAGGGAAAAGTACTCAAAATCAAGGTAGAGGTGGATATTGATCCCCCGCCTGGTTTCAATACAGAAACACGGTATCTGCTGAATCCGATACCCTTTGCAGTCAGGGCCTTCACGCTGCCCGACCTGTTCGCAGGTAAAATGCACGCCATCCTGTGCAGGAGATGGAAAAGCCGGGTCAAGGGGCGGGATTGGTACGATCTCGTCTGGTATATCAGCCGACACCCGCAAATCCATCTCTCACATCTCGAGCAGCGGATGAGACAGACCGGGGATTGGCAAGGGGATTCACCCTTGACCAGAGAAGCATTTAAGGAGTTGATCGAAAAAACCATCAGGGGACTGGATATTGATGCTGTCCGAAAAGAAGTTGAACCGTTCGTGAAAGTACCGGATCATCTGTCGGTTTGGTCCCGGGATTTTTTTCTGAATATTGCACCGAGGATAGAAATCGTTTGAGCCCCTGCCTTTGGCTTTCTGGCGTCCTTTCCGTCCCGCGGGCAAACTGGAGGGGAAAATTGAAGGCAAATGCGCCCTTCTGGAACGTCTGATGGCTAGACGTTTCGGCCCTCTACCCGCATGGGCAAAAGAACAACTGGCCTCTGCAACAGACGCACAACTGGACAGTTGGGCGGAAAGGGTTCTCGATGCTCAAACAATACGGGAGGTGCTGGCACAATAGGTAGAAGTGAATGGGGACAGGCAAATTATGTTTGCCTAATGTGATAATCCCTTGCCCTACATGGTCTGAGCAGGTATAGTTGGTTTGTTTGGTTGCCGCTAAAGGGAGGGATCATGATAGTCAATGTATCTGAAGCCAAAACAAACCTGTCGAAACTGGCGGATATGGCTTATCAGGGCGAAGAGGAAGCGATTTGAACTGGAATCCAGATCCAATTAAGTCTTTCTAAGCGCCATGAGCATTGCGGAACTAATGATCAAGCATTACATCGGATGCCGAAGCGCTGCGAATTACTTATAACCCACTGTTAGTAGAACCAATATGGATTAGATCATGGGAAACAGGATTGATTTCGACGGAAAAATCGACAGACTTGTTGCAGCGATTGAAGGCGATGCCCGGATTTCAGCTGCCTACATCCTTGGTTCCGTTGCGCGAAAGGAGGCTCGCCAGGACAGCGACATCGATATCGCCATTCTGCCTTCTCCAGGCGTCACACTGTCGGCCTTGGACCATCTTCAATTGAATGCCGACATTGGAGAATCGGTCACCCTCCCGGTCGATATCGGCATACTCAGCTCTCAAAACGTCATATACGCCAAGGAAGCCATCCTCCGAGGAAAATGTATAGTAGTCAAGGATCGCACCTATCGAGACATTTTTGCGGCAACCGCACTCGGTCTATATGTGGCGCTGCGGGATGAAAGAATGGAAATAGAGCATGCCTATACCGCCTGATGACATCGTGCTGAACAAAGCAGCCATCATTGAACGATGCATACGTCGAATAAGGGAGGAATACGCGGCTGATCCGGCGCTGGAAAATCATACTCATGTAGATGCGCTGACACTGAATATTGAAAGAGCCTGTCAAGCGGCCATCGACCTGGCTATGCACATGGTTGCCCGACGCCGGCTGGGAATCCCTCAGAGCAGCGCAGACGCTTTTCGTCTCTTGGAAAAGAGCAATCTGCTTCCAAGGAATTTGAGCAATTCTCTTGCGGCGATGACCGGCTTCCGCAATATAGCCATACATCAGTATCAGGAGTTGGAAAAAAGTATAATCCGCAATATAGCAGAAAAAAGAC
>CAYXDR010000566.1:0-2023 GCA_964463515.1 uncultured Desulfobacteraceae bacterium
CTTTAGACAGATTCTACTTCTTACTGCCCAAAAAGCCTGAATAAATACAATGTGAACAATCAAAAAGGAAGGTCCATGGGAAGCGGCAGTCCAACCCTGATCCACCATCAAGACGTCATCTGCGGTGTTGCCTTCGCTCGCTCCTCCCTGCGGCGTATTATTTATACGCCTCAGTCGTCGCTCCTCGGCGCCTTGCATCTGACATCTTCCTGGTGGCCAGGGAGCACCCCAAATCCATCTCTGTAATTTCTCATCGAGAAATTAGTGGTGGATTTAGGTCCAAGAAGTTTGCTTGACTTTCAGAGCACAACATCGTATATACAAATAGTGTGTACAATCATATAGGAAGAGACATGGAAACCGCCAAAGTATTTCAAAATGGCAATTCACAAGCGGTCAGGCTGCCCAAGACCTTTCGATTTCCCTGCAGTGAAGTGAAGATATACAAAGAGGGGAACAAAGTCATCCTGGAGCCTTTGGAACCTACATGGGAAGCTTTGTTTGAATCTCTTGCCGAGTTCCCCGATGACTTTTTCGAAGAGGGCCGCCAACAGCCTGCCATGCAGGAACGAGAACCCCTGTGATACACTACCTTCTCGACACCAACATCTGCATATACCTCATTAAAAAGCGGCCACCGGAGGCCTTTCATCATTTCAGACTGCATTCCCCGGAGGAAGTGGCTATATCCATTATCACGGTGTTTGAGCTGGAGTATGGGGCGCAAAAAAGCCGATACCTGCAAAAGACCCGGAACGCCATGAACAAATTTCTTTCACCGCTACAGGTAATGAATCTGGATCGCTCATCAGTCCTGGAATCCGCCGCTATCCGGGCCACACTCGAGAAGCGAGGGATGCCCATCGGCCCATACGATTTGCTCATAGCAGGCATCGCCAAATCGCAGGGGATCATACTTGTGACCAATAATACATCAGAATTTGAGAGGATTGAGGGTCTGAAACTGGAAAACTGGGTTGAGTAGGCATGATGCATGAGGCATTGTGAAAGGATGAAAATCGCTTGACCATTGCGTTGTTTTTCTGTACGGTCCTGCTTACCAATTTAAATTGGTCCCATCGTCTAGCGGTCTAGGATATCGCCCTCTCACGGCGAAGACACGGGTTCGAGTCCCGTTGGGACTACCACTTAACTATTTTAAATTATTGATCTTAGAAGGAAGAAGCTTTTCAACTTCGTCCGTCGCAAAATCCGCCCCGGTACACAGGCCCACAAGTGTGGCGTCCGCGGCACACACGATTTCCTCCGGCACGAATACGCAAAAGGATCCTATCACTTTGTGGCCTTTCGCCCTTTCATCAAGCAGTTCCTTCACCCTCAGCCCATGGACTTGGCTTACCACGAAATCGAAGTAATCCATTGCCTTGGGACGATTTTCCTGGGTCATAAAAATGTCTTTGTAACCCTGGCCGAGCGCTGAAAGCAGCGCGTCGTGCGCACTGAGATCAAGCCCCAGCTCTTTCCACATTTCTCTGTTGATCTGCTTACATTGCGGGGAACAGCACCTGCATCTTCGCCATCATTTTCGGACTCAATTTTTTGAGCAGCTCGCCATTATACGAGCCCGTCGGCATCGGCCGAATGCTCGGATCCATAACAACCTTGCCGTCCACGCTAACTTCGTTTTGAGTGGCTGGATCGACAAGGTAATTGGTAGTATTATCTGCTTGATATATCCCCTCTGTGTTGACAATCTGCTGGGCTGCGACAGCATATTTGCGGGAGGTCCAGGCAGGCGTTCCCTCTTTGGCTGCCGGATCGACGTTGGTCGTGACGATGGAGATAGTGTAGTCGCTGTTGAGCTTGATATCAAACATGCGCAACTGCTGCGGGAAATCATGCAGCGATGAGGTTTCCACCTGCCAGAAACCATTTTCAGGCGCGTAGACCGGATCGGGTGATTCAAATGCCTTGACGGTATTGAAATGGCGATGGCCGGCAATCCACATAAGCAGATTGGGATGGCTGTGAAGTTCTTCAAGTAATTAGACCAGGTCTACCG
>CAYXDR010000567.1:0-1449 GCA_964463515.1 uncultured Desulfobacteraceae bacterium
AAATCCGTGGGGCGGATACTCATCGGTGAATACAAGATGGAACCTACCGGGTTGAAGAAGCCTCGGCTCCCGGCTCCTGCGAAGAGCCATCGAACCGCTTTTTCCTGAAACTCAAAATCATCTGGACCACTGGCATGGCCAGAAATCCCAAAGTCATCAGGTTAATCACCATTGTGACGGGACGTTCCCAAAGAAATGCAATGGAACCGTCATAGATTTCCAGTGAACGCCGGAGGTTGTCCTCCATCAATCCACCCAGGATGAATCCGAGCAATATCGGAGCCATGGGATAATTCAGCAGCCTGACGACCAGAGCGATGGAGGCGATCAGCACCATCATCTCGATATCGAAGGTGTTGAATGTGACTAAATACACACCGATGATGGAGAAAAAAAAGATGAATGGAATAAGAATGTTTTTCGGCACTGCCAATAGACGAGCAAAATAGGGAATCAGCGGCAGGTTTAAAATGAGCAGAAACACATTTCCCAGGTACATGGACATTATGACAGCCCAGAAAACATCCGGACGCTCAACGAACATTCGGGGGCCGGGTTCAATGCCGTAGGCGATCAGCGCTCCAAGCATGACGGCAGTAGTTCCCGAGCCGGGAATCCCCAGAGTCAGAAGGGGCACGAACGATCCGGAACTGGCTGCATTGTTGCCGGTTTCCGGCGCGGACAGCCCAATGATACTACCCTTGCCGAACTCCTCCTGATCCTCCTTTTTCGCCAGATTGCGCTCCATTCCGTAGGAGAGGAACGAACCCAAGGTGGCCCCTGCTCCCGGTAATGCGCCGATAAAGAAGCCCAGGAGGGAACAGCGGCCCATAGTGGGCAGTATTTTTTTAAACTCCTTTTTTGTCACCCTGAGATCACTGATACTGCCGATGTTTTCGGCCTTAAAGACCCCCGTGGTATCCTGGCGCTTGAGAATCATCAGAAGCCCTTCGGTAAGGGCGAACGTCGCCATTGCGAGCAGGAGAAAACTGATACCATCCAGCAGATTTAGGCTTCCGAAAGTATACCGTTGGACCCCCGATATCTGATCCGTACCTACTGTAGAGAGCATCAACCCCACAACAACCATCATCAGGGCCTTGAGGAAACCGCCTTTGCCTGCAAATGCCGAAATCGCAGTCAGCCCCATGACCATAAGGGCGAAATAATCAGAGGACTGGAAGCTTTTCGCCACAGAGGCCATCAGGGGTGCAGCAATCATCAGCAGAACAACGGCGACAGTCCCGCCTGTAAACGAGGAATAAGCTGCGATTGCCAGTGCTTTGCCCGGTTTTCCCTGCTGCGCCATGGGATAGCCGTCAAAAGCGGTTGCCACGGTAGCAGCCTCTCCAGGCGCGTTGATCAGAATCGAACAAGTGGACCCACCGAAAATCGCTCCATAATAAACGCCGGCCAGCAGCACCATTCCGGTGGCGGGGTCGAGTCCAT
>CAYXDR010000567.1:1459-2010 GCA_964463515.1 uncultured Desulfobacteraceae bacterium
GTTACGGGAATCATCAAGGCAACAGCGGTAATGGGCCCAAGGCCCGGCAACATGCCGATAAAGCTGCCCGCAAAACACCCGAAAAGTACCACCACAATGTTGAGGGGAATCAAGGTCGTATGGATCCCGATCCACATGCCGTCTATCATGCCTTCCCACATTATTCGATGACTCCTATCAAGTAAAAAATTTCACCAGGAGCGATATACATGCCGAGAATCATGGACATCAGCAAGAACAACCCGATTACCAGGGGCACGGAAGCCAGCACCATCAATTTTATTTTTCTCTCCCCGAGAATGTAGAATCCAGCATTCAAAAAAAGTATTGAGGAGATGATAAAACCCACCCATTTCATGATTAGCCCGTAGATGACGGTGATGCAGAGAAACCATGCCGCCCTTTTCCAGTCAAGCCCGCTGAAAGTCTCCTTCAGTGTGTGCCGGCCCTCCTTGTCGATGGTGGGCAACAAAATAATCAGAAGAGATATCAACACTCCGGCGACTGACAGAGCGAGGGGCATGGTGCGGGCATTGATAGCCTCATCCCGG
>CAYXDR010000568.1:0-2005 GCA_964463515.1 uncultured Desulfobacteraceae bacterium
GGCCTTCAAACCTATCTCTCCTTTATGCACTCGGAAGCCGCCCGCCGATACATCAGAGAGGTCCCCGCGGGCTTCGGCTTTCAAACGGCCCGGCCTGCCTTCGATATTAACACCAAACCCTGCCCGTCCGGAAAGAGGAATGCCAGATACAGACGAAAAATACGATAGGTCCGCAGCCTGCAGATCTATTCCGCAGGAAAACGATTTTTCGGGAAAAAAGATCGAACCCGCTGACGAAAGACGGAGAAGGCCGGCTGTCAAAACCGCCTCCTCCAGGTGAAGTTCACCGTTTCCCTCCAACTTCAGCGTCCCTTTATACCGAAGGTCTCCAGAGGACCATGGAAATTGTGTAAGCCGGGACAATAATGCCTCTTCAGCCGATCCTTCCAGTTGCACAATGAGCGGTTCGTCGGTGCTCCGCCTGATGGAAAACTCCGTACGGCACGCACCCGCCAAAGGAACGCCGGCAAGCCCGGAAAAAGAGGAAAGATCCGGGGTTTGAACATATCCTTTTGCCTCCAGTCTGCCGGCCGACGAAAGGCTTCCGTTGAAAGAGCCAAGGAGCCTTGAGCCTATTGAGGCTTTGCCGCCTCCGGACAATACTCCGCTCCTGGTCAAACGCAGATCGGCTTCGGCCGAGACCGTTTCTCCGTCAAAAGACACGCCCCCGGGCAAAAGCAGGTTGGTCCCCGAGGCTTGCGCGGTGATATCAAGAATTCCCCCGCCATCATTTCGCCGGTGGAAAACCGTGCGTATTTCCCCGGAAACGCAGGGAGCGGCAAAATCATATACCCAAATTTCCCTGCCGGTTACCTCGGCCTCCAGCACCGGGTCCATCATCGTGCCGCCAAGTTTTCCCTTTATCTCGAGGCCGCCTTTCACCCCTGGAAGCACCCGGCAGATGATGCCCCCGACATCAGGAGCATCCAGGGAAAATAATCCATTGATTTTTCCTGAGCCCCTTTCAACCATGCCTTTTAAAAAAAAGCCTGCTCCCGCGTGATTCAATTGCAGGTCATGAACACGGATATCGCCGTTGCTGGAAAAACCTGCATCAAAGGCAAGCCTTACCGGGTCTTCCTGGGAGTTTCCGGTTATGACGTTTAAAACACTGGCTTTCCCATCTCCTGTAAATCCAAAAACCTCACCGTGCTTTTTCAAAGACAAATCCAGGTTCAGGGCGCCAAGACCGCCCGCCCGCCCCTCCAGGGAGCCTGTCCACATCTCTAACGAACCTGCGCCCGAAACCGAAGCCTCAACCGGCACCGGTCTTCCCGCCAAAGTCGACACTACACCGCCTGCGGGCTCCGATATGTGCCCATCTACTGTCAATGTACTTTCCGAAGCATCGATCAATGCCTTGAACCGTGCATGCCCTCCGGGAGCATCCAGCCTTTCGACATCAAAGGAGAAAACCGTTTCTTCCCTCTCCGCGCTCGAACCCAGAGATGCATCGAAGCTGAAACTCGCAGGGATTCCCATCACAGCCTCATCGATTGTAATGTATTCAAAGGAGGCGGACAAAATCGAAATCCTGGTGAGAAATTCCCATGGAAGACCGTCTGTTTTGTCCGGCTTTTGCCTGGATTTCACCGGAGCGGAGTCGGGATAGCCTGAAATATCAATGGATCGGGCGCAGACCTCGGTTACCCGGACCCGCCCCTGAAAAATGGACCAAGGGTCCCACTTAAGGAGTGCATCGTCTATTGACAGCAATTGGCGGGGTCCCTCGCAAATGGACAGGTTCTTGAAACCGAGCGTTCCCGGAAGTGAGAGTTCCAGGCCGGTAATCCTGACTGTGCACTCCGCCCGGCTCAACATGGAGGAAAGAAAATCCGCCGCTGCGGATCTACCCGGATCCGTATGTATCAATATCCAGGCAACGGCACATAACAGCACCGTCCCGCATGCCAATACAACCAGCCATTTCCCGGCTCGTTTGACCGCTGTGTTCATACGGGTCTCAAAAAGCCTGACCCAGGCTCAAATAAAATTGAAATGAATC
>CAYXDR010000569.1:0-2004 GCA_964463515.1 uncultured Desulfobacteraceae bacterium
GAAAGAACAACATCAAACTCGGTCTTTTCCACTTCTTCCTCTTTAGCGCCTTCTCCGGGGCCTGCGGCTGCAAACGCAACCGGTGCGGCCGCTGTGACCCCGAATTTGTCCTCTAGCTCTTTTACGAACTCCGAAAGTTCGAGTACCGTCATATTAGAAATAAATTCAACGACATCATCTTTAGAAATTTCAGCCATGTCTTACTGTTGACCTCCGTATCGTTTAATTTGCAAAACCCGGCTCATTTCGATTGCGCAGTTCGGCATGTTAATCAACTCGTTTCCATCCGGCATTTACCGATGGTCACCAGAGTTTATGCGGCCTTCTGCTGTTCTATCGCTCTGAGCACATTAATGAACTTGACCGTCACGCCGTTAAGCACCCTCACGAATGACGCGGGAACAGCCTGCATCGCAGACAGGGTCTGAGCCAGCAGTACATCCCTGCTCGGGAGTTCAGCGAGGCGCTTGATACCTTCAGGATCGGTGAATTTACCTGAAATATGGCCAGCCTTAATTTTCAGCTGGCCGAATTCTTTACCGAATTCCACCAAGGCCTTCGCCGGTGCCACCACATCTTCCGATGCCAGGGTTATACCCGAAGGACCGCTCATATACGATTCCATCACTTCGCCAGGTGTCTCCCTGCTGGCAAGTTTAAGCAGCCTGTTCTTGACCACCTGAAACTCCGCGCCGGCCTTGCGCAATTCGTTTCGAAGCCTGTTCATCGCATCGACGTTCAAGCCCTGATAGTCAACCAGGAAAGCGCCCGGCGAATTTTCCAGGCGTGAATGCAGTTCTGCAACGAACTCTTCTTTCTCGGTCTTTTTCATACCCACCTCCTCTCCGTTGATAATGCACTCATCAAAGACAGAGAGGCCAGACATGGTTAGAATTTCAACTTCTTATCCCACGGCAACAGAGCACAGTCTAGGCGGGCGGTCTTTAAGCCCCGATAGGAGCACCCACTGTCTTTGACAATGTGCGAAAAAACAAAAGAGGCCGGTCATTCACCACGCTACATGTCAATGCAGTGAATCAAAGCCGCGACCTCGGATAAAAACCTCCCAGAATATTCATCCTCGGGCTAAAAGGTCTTTTACATATAACGGATCAACCTTGACCCCAGGGCCCATCGTGGACGAAACAGCGATGCCCCTTATATAGGTTCCCTTGCTGGTCGCCGGCTTCAGGCGCATGATGGTCTCGAAAAATGCGGCGATGTTCTCCACGAGTTTGCCCACTCCGAACGAAACCTTTCCCATGGGCACGTGAACGATTCCGGCCTTCTCCACCTTGAAATCGATTTTTCCTGCCTTGATTTCGTTTACCGCCCGCGCCACGTCAAATGTGACGGTTCCAAGCTTCGCATTAGGCATCATGCCCCGAGGTCCCAGAATCCGCCCGAGCTTTCCTACCGCCCCCATCATGTCCGGAGTTGCGACGGCCTTATCGAATTCAAGCCAACCCTGCTGGACCTTTTCCACCAGATCGTCAGCGCCTGCGATATCCGCACCCGCATCCAGGGCCTCTTTTTCCTTTTCGCCTTTTGCAAACACCGCCACACGAACTGTTTTGCCCACGCCATTGGGAAGAACAACCGTTCCTCTAACCATCTGGTCGGCATGACGAGGATCGACCCCCAATTTCACCGCTATATCCAGGGTTTCATCGAACTTGGCGTAGGAGGCATCAATAGCCGCACCTACCGCCTCATCGAAGCTGTATTTCCTGAACTTATCTACTTTTCCCACACTTTCTTTGTACTTTTTACCAATTCGGGCCATTGTTGAAATCCTTCATAAAATAATGTAATTTCACCCCTCAACAACCTTTAGCCCCATGCTTCTCGCGGTGCCCTCGATGGTCTTTGCGGCCCCGGCGATGTCGTTGGCGTTCAAATCAGCCATCTTCAAACGGGCTATCTCTTCTACCTGCGCTGTTGTCACCTCTCCAACTTTGTTCCTGTTAGGCTCACCCGAGCCTTTCGCGATTTTCGCGGCCT
>CAYXDR010000570.1:0-2003 GCA_964463515.1 uncultured Desulfobacteraceae bacterium
ACTTCCCGAGCTCTGAAACGAGGAGAAATCCATCCGGCCGGTAAGACGGGCCAGGCAGGCAGATATGGCCCCGGAATCGAGAGGGCGGCTTATATGCCATACATAACGCCTGAGAAAAATATCCGGCTCCTGGGTGTTCAAAATTCGATACTGGTAAGTTTTCGCTTTCGCGCTGTAGCGGGAATGAAAATCCGTCGTCGCGTTGGCTGCTTCAACAACATGTATATCTTCGGGAAGCAGCGAATTCAATCCTTTTTTGAAGTCCAGGGCAGTGAGCCTGCCGAGATAAACGAAATTGCAGACCTGCCCCAGCGCATGGACACCCGCATCCGTGCGCCCCGAGGCATGCACCCTTACCGGCCCGCCGGTCATGGTACTGATTTTTTCTTCGATAACCTGCTGAACGCTCAGCCCATTGGCCTGCCTCTGCCAACCGCTATATCGCGTTCCGTCATAAGCCAGGATAAGTTTTATGTTTTTTTCGTCCACAGAGGAACCCAACAGAGGTCAACCCGTCGGCAGTACGGACAAAAACAGGGGGCCGAGGCCCCCTGAACAGACACATTAAAAAGCGGTGTAGAAATCAGCGCTTGGAATACTGGAACTTTGCCCGTGCTCCGGGTTGACCATATTTCTTACGTTCTTTCATCCGGTCGTCTCTGGTAAGAAACCCGTGCTTTTTAAGCACTGCTCTCAGTTCAGGGTCCGTCGCCGTAAGGGCCCTGCTTATTCCATGCCTGATAGCCCCGGCCTGCCCGGAAAGACCGCCGCCCCTAACATTGACGAAGCAGTCGAAGCGCTCCTTCATTTCCGTAATTTTCAAAGGCTCCAAGGCATAAATCCTGTCCGACTCCCTGACCAGGTAATTGTCAATGGGCCTGTTGTTTATCTTTACATTACCTTTGCCCGGCATCAACCTAACACGGGCAACCGCGGTTTTTCTTTTCCCTGTGGCATTAAGCTGTTCCACCGCCATCTATAGCTCCACTTCTTTCGGTTGTTGTGCCTCATGGGGATGCTCCGAACCTGAATAAATCTTCAGCTTCTTTATCTGACGCCTTCCGAGGCTGTTCTTCGGCAGCATACCCCATACCGCCGACCTCAAAACATTTTCGGGCTTCTTTTCAAGCATTTTTGCTGCTGTTGTTTCTTTGAGCCCCCCGATATAACCGGTGTATCTGTAATACTTCTTGTCCTTCCACTTGGCACCCGTCAGTCTCACTTTGCCGGCGTTCACCACAACCACGAAATCACCGGTATCGGCGTGCGGTGTAAAAATAGGTTTGTGCTTGCCCCTCAGCCTCATGGCTATTTGTGTGGCAAGTCTTCCCACGACTTTATCCCTGGCATCCACCAAGACCCAATCTTTCTTTATCTCGTGTTCTTTTGCTACAAATGTTTTCATGGTGTAATCCTGTCCTCTGAAAATTAAGAAAACTTCTTTTAAAGAAATCCTTGCCATATGTCAAGGCATTTTTCTGGAAATTTCTATTGACAAACACGTTTTGAGCCTGCTAATTATCCAGTCTTCGAAAGGCGCCCGTAGCTCAGTTGGATAGAGCGCCGGGCTTCGAACCCGTAGGCCGCAGGTTCGAGTCCTGCCGGGCGCGCCATTCGCGACACACGAACACATGGGCGTGTAGCTCAGCTGGTAGAGCAGTTGACTCTTAATCAATTGGTCGGGGGTTCGATCCCTCCCACGCCCACCAGAGAAATCAAATACTTAAGGCTCTTCTCCGGAAGGGCCTTTTTTTGTGGAAGGCATTTTGTCCCCACTCTGTCCCCACTTTTCAGGATAAAGGGGCACCGTCCATCACGCAAAAAAAGCCCGCCGTCGGGGCCGGGCTCATGGGGCAGACTTCCAAATCGGGCCGTATCGCGTTTTTATGGCTCAAGGAATACCTTGCCATGCGTCAAGGGATTTTGATTCACAGGAAGGGCCTTTTTGGGGGTTTTATGGTCTTCATTGGCATTTTGGTTCATAGTTTGGTAAGGGGTCGGGC
>CAYXDR010000571.1:0-1436 GCA_964463515.1 uncultured Desulfobacteraceae bacterium
TTTCCCTCTATACTGAAATCATCATTCATCCCCCGATCACCCGTAAGGTAAAGCCTGAGCGCGTATAGGAAGGCAGGCATATTGTGGAATGCTGGTGTTTTTTCCACGGTGAGCTTGATTCTTCCATTTTTCATCCTTTACAATAAGGACAATAAATACTACATTTGTCCTCAAAGAGGAGGATGAAAATTGAAAGAGCTCTTCAAGAAGATTATCACAGACTTTCATGAGAGAAAATTGCCTCGGACGGTAGCCCGTGAAATCAATATTCCCCTGGATCCGGGCAAAATCGTCTCGCTGGTGGGCGTACGGCGGAGCGGAAAGACCTGCATTGCTTATCAACTGATTGAAAAGCTGCGGGGAAGACATGATTCAACCCGTATCGTGTACGTTAATTTCGAGGATGACCGTCTTTTCCCACTCCAATTGTCCCACCTCAACGACCTTATTGAGGCATACTACGAGCTGCACCCGGATAACAGGAAAGGGCGCATCTGGCTGTTTTTCGACGAGATTCAGAATGTAGAAAACTGGGAGCTGTTTGTTCGAAGAATTTACGACACCCTCGATGCTCAAATATTCATTACGGGATCTTCATCAAAGCTTTTGAGCGCCGAACTGTCCACCTCGCTTCGCGGGAGAACAATTACCTATGAAGTCTTTCCTTTTTCGTTTTCCGAGTTCCTGTCTTTTCGATCCATTGACATAAATTTTAATTCATCAAAATCGTTGAGTTATATCGTCAATGCTTTCGAAGTCTACGTCCACCAGGGTGGGTTTGCTGAAACCATCGATGCGCTGCCGGACATCAGATCCAGGATCCTCAGAGATTACGCCAATCTGATCATTTACAAAGACATCGTGGAGCGGCATGGAATTCAAAACCTTGCCTTGATGAAGCATCTTGTCAAATATTGCTTCACCCACATGGCCACGGCTGTCAGCATGACCAAACTCTATAACGATTATAAATCCCAGGGATTCAAACTCGCAAAGGACACTCTTTTCGAATATTTTTCTCATCTTGCAGATGCATTTGCCGTATTCAGTGTGCCGGTTTTCAGAAACTCGGTTCGTGAAGAACAGCGCAACCCCAAAAAAATATATGCCATAGACAACGGTTTTAAATCCATTTTCGATGTTTCTCTGTCACCCGATTACGGGAGGTTATACGAAAATGCGGCCTTCCTGCACTTGAGGCGCAAGTCGAGTGAGGTATATTACTTCTTACAAAAACAAGAGGTGGATTTTTACTGTCAAACCGAAAAGGGGCCATTTATCGTCAATGTCTGCTACGACATTCATGACCCCAAAACGCGGCACCGGGAAATCAGCGGGCTGGTGGAGGCCTTGAATTTTTTCGACACGCCACAAGGTTACCTGGTGACACGAGAACATGAGGAAACAGTCATCCAGGATGACAAAAAAATACGGAT
>CAYXDR010000571.1:1446-2002 GCA_964463515.1 uncultured Desulfobacteraceae bacterium
ATCCTGCCGCTGTGGAAGTGGCTGCTGACAAACGGATGACGCCCGGTAAACCTGCCCGACCGTGTTTCACACATGCTTGGCACCCCCGAAATCGGCGTTGGTCGAAATCGCCAGGCGCCTTTGTCTCTCATAGGTGGACCCTCGGTTCGAGGCCCGTTTCGGATTCGTAAATCGCCGAATTCGGGAAATGGTATAATAATCGTATAGTTATAAAGTATTTGAAAAATCGGCGTGTGTCTACAGATTTTTGCTGTGTTTTTGGATGCCTTGAACGAGTTTTGGAGGGGATATTTTGAGTGATTTCAGGATCTTTTTTACTTCAACCGTGAGTTCGTTGGTGCGATAAAAGCTGTGTTCAGCCGTAGAAAAATACGAAATTTGCAGTGCCTCAAGCCCCTGCTTGATTCGTGGCCAGGAACGGGCGGAACTGATCTCGGCGAGCCGCTCAAGGAGAAGCGCGAGCACGCAGATTTTCACATGGGCTTCAATCCTCCGGGGCAGCCAGTGATACATCGGGGTCATCTTGATCCGGGTCCGCTTGAGAGACCTGAAGCAT
>CAYXDR010000572.1:0-1994 GCA_964463515.1 uncultured Desulfobacteraceae bacterium
AGTACCTTTGACAGTACCAAACTATCGCTAAAAGACATTCTGAATCAAATTCAGGAGGGCAAAATACAGCTTCCGGATTTTCAAAGGGGCTGGGTCTGGGATGATAATCATATACGGGACTTGCTTGAGAGTATATCAAAATCTTTTCCTATTGGTGCTGTCATGCTTATGGAAACCGGAGGAGAGGTAAAATTTCAGACACGGCCTGTTGAAGGAATAGATGAAAATATTATGAATAAAATAAGTCCGGAAAAACTGATTCTTGACGGACAGCAGCGTTTGACTACACTGACACAGGCTATAGCAATAACATATCCGGTAAGCACAACAACATCAAAAGGTAAAGAAATAAAAAGACATTACTATTTTGATATCAGGAAATGTTTAGAAAATCCTTATGATCTTGAAAATGCTATATTAGCGGTTGATGAAAACCGCCAGCTTAGAAAAAATTTCGGCAGAGATATTGATTTGGATCTTTCAACAAGAGAGCTTGAGTGTAAACAGCTCTATTTCCCGTGTGATCAAATAATGAATTCAGATGATTGGGAACGTAAATTATTTGAGATAGTACGGGATAAAAAAGATGAAGAATACAGGAATATCATGGATACTGGTATCCCCCAGAGCGTAGCGCCTCTTGTCCTTCCTTCGATGCCGGTGAGCTCCCGTATCTGCCGCGCCCGGGCCCTGATGCAAACCGGGCAGTCGTTTTCGGGAACGAGCCTGTTTACGAGGATTTCATGAAACGGCATCCCCGCTCCGGCCAGGAAATCGAGCAACCCGGCGGTCTCATCCACGCTCAGCTTTTCGGCGAGCATCACAGGTACGAAGCGGTACCTCCGCGGGTCCCGCAGGAAGGAATTCATACGTTCCATCGATTCCGAAAGGTCGATGATAAACCGGTCCACATCGTCGGATTGATAAGCACCGCTGAAAAGCCGTTTCATATACCGATGCTTGCCGAGGAGCGCATCCATCGCCCGGAGCCAGTTCTCAAGGAACCCGGGCATCTGAAGCAGCCTGACGGTGTGCCCGGTGGGGGCCGTGTCCATTACGATCGTATCGTAGCTGTTTGCATTCACCCGGTCCAGGATCTCCATGAAGGCCATGATTTCGTCAAGGCCGGGAAGTGAAAGCCCCAGGAACCGATCGATGTCTTCATCGTCCAAAAAAGTCCCTCTGGATGCGATCCTCCTTAGCGTATCCCCATGTTTCCGCCTGAAAGTATTAAGAGAACTCCCGGTGTCAATCTCCTCAGAGGTAAGATTGTCAGGAAGACTCAGGTCGTCAAGGCTGTCAAGAAGGCTGTGGGCCGGGTCGGTGGAGAGAACCAGGCATCTCCTGCCGGGCGAATTGTCACTCAGATAAAGGGCCGCGGCCGCTGCACATGTAGTTTTACCGACACCGCCTTTTCCGCCGAACGCCAGCAACTGCAAGTTTTCATCCGCCAGGAAAGAGGGGACGGTCTCTTCCACACCTCTTCCCCTCCGACCGCCATGGACCATCGTCGACCTCCCGTTCCAAACACGCCTGCCGGGGCTGGTCAATCTCGACTTTGAACAGTATCCAACCTGTCGAGCAGGCGCTTTTCCTCTTCGTCGAATTCTGCTTCGCTGATTTTCCCGGTCTCCAGCATCATGTACAGTTCGCTCAACTGGAAGGTGACCGCATCGGCTTCATCGGCCATTTCCTGCAAGCCGGCATTGTGGATTTCGCGGAAGATCCAGAATAAACTTTTGACCGGAAAGAGGAGAATATCATCAACGATGAACACACCGGCTCCTTGAGGATACTTCTGCCGTTAAATCTTCAGATTTATGTTCACGAAATTGTGGGGCGCCCAGGGCCCATTGAAATCGAACGCGAAGTTGTTGTCGAATTGTTCTGCAGCTTCGAACACCCCCTGCTCGAACCGGGACAGTTCACTTCGCTCCACGAGACACGCAAGGTTCATGACATCGTTCACCTTGGCGCAATTGCCGGCCTTGGTT
>CAYXDR010000573.1:0-404 GCA_964463515.1 uncultured Desulfobacteraceae bacterium
CTCGAATCATCTTCTATTGAAGGCCAATATACTCTGGAAGTGAATTTTGCATACGGGGCCAATATCGATATTGCCTTTCAAGATGTTCTTGCTGCTTTAACCCGCGCCCAGCGGGATCTCCCGGATGATATCGAGACTCCATATGTATTCAAAGCCGACCCAACCCAGCTTCCAGTAATTCAGCTAACGGTCACATCGGATCTATGGAGCCCGGTAAAGCTTCGGGAATGGGCGGAAAATTGGCTGCAGGACCGTATTCTGGCCGTTCGCGGTGTGGCTGGAACCGAAGTCATAGGCGGGTTGAAACGTGAGATCCGCATCCTTCTTCACCCATCCGCGATGGAAAAACACCCAGGCGTTCTTGAGGGTCCGTACCATCGCCCCCTGTCCGATCAGGTCGGCAA
>CAYXDR010000573.1:414-1991 GCA_964463515.1 uncultured Desulfobacteraceae bacterium
CCGCGATGGAAAAACACCAGCTCTCTCTGAATGCTGTAATCAGGAGGATTGCCGCCGAGAACGTGAAACAGACAGGTGGACGGGTCACTGTCGGCACAAAGGAAATCACTGCCCGAATCATGGGCGAATTTACCAGCATCGAGGAGATCGGTAGAGTTGTTTTGGCGGGAGAAGGATATGGGAAGGTTTATCTCAGGGATATCGCAGAAATAGTAGACGGCCACGAGGAGGCACGTATTATCACCCGCTTCAACAGGCGGGAAAGTGTCAAGATTTCGGTTTTGAGAGAAGCGGAAGCCAACACTGTCGAAACGGCTGAATCGGTTGTTCGTCTTATGGCCGAGTTGAAACCGGAACTACCACAGGGCCTCCGGCTGGATTATGTGGAAGATCAAGCATTATATGTGAAACAGGCCCTCACCGGCGTTCGAAACGCGGCTTTAACGGCCGCGGTTCTGTTGATTCTCTTGGTGTATATGTTCTTGGGCAGTGTCAGACAGGTCCTGGTCATGGTGATCGCTCTGCCGCTGACTCTTGTGCTCAATTTCGGCCTGATGAAGATTGCGGGCTTTTCGCTCAACATTTTTTCACTGGGTGGACTTGTGGTCGCCATCGGTGTTGTGCTCGACAATTCCATCGTCGTTGTGGAGAATATTTCCCGGCTGCGTCGTGTGCAGCCAGATTGGGACGCCTCCAGACATGCGGTTTATGCCACCGCTGAAGTCGGGCCTGCGCTTACAGCCGCTACGCTTTCGTTTTTGGCTCTTTTTGTGCCTTTTCTCATCGTTCCAGGTTTGACGAGTCTTCTTTTTCGAGAGTTGATTTTGGTAATCACAGGCATCGTAGTCATAAGCCTCGCCGTGGCCGTATCCGTGACGCCTATGATCACGGCGGCCTTCTTTGGCGGCAGAGGTAAGACAAAGAAATCCGGCTGGTTTGAAAGATTATTCGGTAGGTTCACACATGGTTATGGTTGGGTGCTTGAGCGGATGATCAACTGGCGGTGGGTGACGGTGCCTATTTTTCTTTTCGCGGTTTTAGGGGCTGTCATGCTTTCGGGAAGGCTTGGAGGTGAATTCCTTCCACTTATTGATGACGGCCGGATCATGATCAAGGTAAAAATGCCAACCGGTGCTTCTGTAAGCGAAACGGATCGAGTGTTAAAGAAAATAGAAAAGCAGATTGCGGACGAGCCTCTGATTCAAAGCGCATTCACATTGGCTGGCGGTCAAATGAAGGGTCTTACCACCTATGAAATCGCCAATGAAGGGCAGGTGGATATTCAACTGGTTCCAAGGGCGGTTCGGGATTTGACCACCATAGAATATGTGGACAGGCTTCGAAAGCTTGTAGGCAAACTCCAGCCTCCCGGCGGCAGGGTGATGGTAAGACAGATGCCTATGAAGGGGTTGCGGATGGGGGGCTCCGATATCGAGCTGGAGATTCAGGGCCAGGATATGGAGACCCTGGCCGATTTGGCGGGCCGAACCGTTAGGGCCGTCAACGAGCTGGATACATTCCGGAATGTATCTGTATCCATGGACCTTTCCAAACCTGAATTTCAGGTCAGAGTGGAT
>CAYXDR010000574.1:0-1986 GCA_964463515.1 uncultured Desulfobacteraceae bacterium
GTTTCCCACCGTTTCAACTGGGCATATATATACCGCTCAAAAAGGGAATTCATATCAAAAATTATGGCAAGAAGATGTTCTTTGCCCCCACGGATGTCCGGGCTGTAATTCAATAAAATCAAACGAGCCAGTTGCAATGCCCTGCGGTAGTGTTTTGTGTTACGGGTATAGCACAAATTACTGAAAGTTTGTTCAGTGACAGGAATTTCATCTATGCCTTGGAAATGGATGGCAAGACTACGTGCAAAAGCCACCAGGTGTGGGTTTGAAGAAATCCGGGCAAGGACATTTAAGGCTGAAATCAGAATTTGATTGAAAGGATTATTGCGATCATAAAATACATGACATGTGAAAAATCGATCACGGCGAACAAGGTTTTTTGCCAGATGCTCATGGAAAAGCATACGTCCTTTCAATACATGCAGATTTCCTGAAATTTGGCGATATTTTCTAATAAGGCCCTGATGTAGGAGTTCCTGCACCTCCACGAGAAATGACTCAAAGCAGATATCGATCAATGAAGACGGTCGGATCTTTAGACTGGCATCGGAGATAGACAACAGCCTGATGAAACCACATTGCCGGAGCATATCGATCAACGCAGCTTGCCATTTCATTTTTTGGGTAGGGGTATCAGGGGCGTTATCAGCCTTTGGTAAAATTTCGATAGTCAGATTCCCCACCTGAATGACACCGACATAGTTCCGGAAAATAATCCGATTGAACCCGATAACGAAGAACCGGTTTCCATGGCGCTCGTTGTATTTCACAAGACGACTGAAGCGCGCTGGCGTTAGCAGTCCGCCCACCGGTAGGGATGTGTGTTCAAAAACCTGGACAACATTATTCATAAATAGTTCGGAAATCCTCTTCAGTCATTGTCTCTGGATCATTGACGGAATAGACTCGCATTTCATCAAATTCATCCAGCCCCCAATCCCCGGTGGCCCACTTAACATTTTCGTCCTTCCGAGTGACGAATCGCTCGCCTAAAATCATGCCAATTTTCGCCGGGTCGCTGTAGAAATACTCTTCAAGTAACGGCAAAATTTTCGTCCCGAAGACTCTACGCAGCTCCTCCAAGGGATCGGTTGCTTCTTCCAGGCCCATGAAATACGAGTGTCCGATGCAATGATCTTTGTCCAGAAGCTTCTCGATTCGGGCATTCATCGTGACAAGAAGCTGTCTAAGATCAACTGCGAGTTCGGCAGGCTGCTGGATGCGTTGGGGCTCAGGTTGAACAGGAATGAACGTGAAGCGGCGGCGCAGTGCCGTATCGAGTGCCTCAACACTGCGATCGGCTGTATTCATGGCTCCGATAATATAAAGGTTTTTAGGCACGCTGAATTCCTCGCGGGAATAGGGCAACTGAACCTTGAGTTCGTTAAGGGCGCCTTTGCGCTTGTCGTCTTCTATCAGTGCGATTAGTTCCCCGAAGATGTTGGCGATATTGCCACGGTTAATTTCGTCTATCAAAAGGGCATAGTCATACTCAGGATCATCCAACGCTTTTTTGACGATGTTCCGGAAAATCCCCGGTTTAATTTCATAACTGAGAGATTCAGAGACATCTTCTGACATCACCGGTTTGATACCCTCTACAAAATCCTCATAGCTGTAGGATTGATGGAACGTGACGAACTCGTATCGTTTTATTTCCCCGGTTTCAGGCTTGAACTCGTTGAAAAGTTTGAGTTTATCGATTAGTTCAGGAAAGAGCTCGGTGACCATCTCGCGGTCCACAGACCAGACGGATTTTTCATCTTTCCAGAAAAGTTGAGGGTCATGGCGTTCGCTGTACTTAACATTTGGGCAATCATCCTTGGTATGCCGCTGTAGCCAGCCCCAAATTGTGTTTTTTGGTGTCTGGTTTGCTGACATGCGGCTTTTAACTTGTAGCAAGGGATGATCGAAGATGGTGGGCACTTTGGTTGGGCTCAAGTCATAGAGAACAATGATAATGGCCTGCAGCCATGTAAGCCCTTC
>CAYXDR010000575.1:0-1986 GCA_964463515.1 uncultured Desulfobacteraceae bacterium
GCCGTCCATCAATTCGATCTCGCCCATGCAACCATGCTGGCACGACAGGGCATTATTTCCAAGACGACCGCGGCTGCTCTCCTCAAAGGGCTTCTGGACATGGAGAAGCATGATGTCCTTGAGTTGCGCTACGAGACAGGAGGAGGCATTCATTCCGGGGAACGGTATCTTTCAGGAATACTTGGAAAGGAAGTTTCAGGAGCTCTTCACACCGGAAGGAGTTCGGGCGATCTCAACGAGGTATCCTGCAGGATCACACTTCGAGAAAAGATGCTGAAGGTTGACGAACAGATCCTTCTGCTTATCGAGGCTACGCTGAATTTGTCGGAAAATCACGTCCGAACCTTGATGCCTGGATATACCCAATTGATGCATGCGCAGCCGAACACTTTCGGGCATTATCTGCTTTCATGGGTATGCGCCTTTGAGCGGGACTTAGAACGAAGCAGGGATCTTTTCAAAAGGGTAAACCGAAGCCCGGCAGGCTCGGCCATCATGGCAGGCTCTGATTTTCCCATTGACAGGCGGTATACCGCCGACCTGCTGGGTTTCGACGAGATTTGTGAAAACACCAGGGATGCGATCTGGAATCGTGAATACCTGGTGGAAACGGCTGGATGGCTTGCCATTCTGGCAAATAACATTTCAAGACTGGCGCATGATCTACACCTCTGGTCTACTGCAGAATACGGCTACATCGAATTGGCGGACGGGTTTTGCGGGACTAGCAGTTTGATGCCCCAGAAAAAGAATCCATACGCCCTGGAGTACCTGAGTTCAGAGGCATCCCAGCATGCAGCTCGTGTGGTCCATATACTGGCGTTACTAAATGCACCGTCGGATGAAATTGCGCTTATAAATCTCCAAAAATTTACCGGCACTCTGTGGCGTGGTCTTGATGACGTCACCCTTTCCCTGAAATTGATGAGAGGTGTGCTTGAAAGTTTAAAGGTGAACAGGGAACTCATGGAGGCACGGGCTGGGAAGCACTGGGCCCAGGCAGCGGACCTGGCCGGTGCCATGGTACGCGAATGTGGTGTTTCCTGGAGAACAGCACATCAAATTGTAGGGATAACGGTTCGAAAGGCTGTCGAAAAGAGATTGACGCCTTCGGATGTGACATCCGGGCTCATTGACGAGGCTGCGCTTGATTACCTGGGAAAAAAGCTGGATGTGCCTGCGGATCTCGTTCAAATGTCGCTCGATCCCTGGAACAGTGTCCAGTCGAGAAAGGTGACCGGAGGTCCTTCACCAGAGATTATAACGGATGAACTGGCCGGTCATTGGGTTCGACTCAAAAGGAACCGGGAAATATTGAAAACGGTGAATTCAAAAATTTCCCGGTCGAAGACGGCATTGTACGAATCTGTACGCGGGATCGTTGAACCGGATGTTTTAGAGCAAACCTAATTCATTCTAACCTTTAAACGATTGGAGGGCATTATGAGTAAGTATGAAGGAAGATTGACGCGAAGAGAGTTTATCCAGGGGATGAGCGCAGCAGGCCTTGCTCTCTGTTTGCCTCTTTCGGTGGGCACCGCCCACGGAGCTGATTTTCCGAGCAGGGAAATTTATCACATTATCGCCTTCAAGCCGGGAGGCAGCAGCGACAGGAGCTCCAGGCCCCTGGAGCCGTTTCTCAGGAAACATTTCGGCGTACCGGTCGTCATGCAGAACGTACCCGGCGCCAGTGGCATGGTGGGCTGGACCCAGTTCATGAAGGAAAAGCCGGACGGCTACACCATGTGCTATGTGAACTGGCCGCTCGTCTACCAGGCCGTCAAATTCAAAAACGCCCGCTTCAAGATAAGTGACTTCGCGCACATCGGCGGGATAACCGATGACCCGATGCTTTTCGTCCGACACAAGGACTCAAAACACAAGTGGGAAACCTTCGAGGACTTTGTCGAAGACTGCAAGAAGAATCCTAATAAATATAAATTCAGTATGACAGGGCCCGCATCTCCCCACAATATCGCCTGTCAC
>CAYXDR010000576.1:0-1983 GCA_964463515.1 uncultured Desulfobacteraceae bacterium
CTCGCGCAATTGAAGCTTTGGGGCATGGCTCCATCAGCCGTGCCCATGCTACTCACCCCCCATCCCCTCTGCGAGCTCTTTTTTGCAGTTGTTTTTGCAGTTCTCTGCGGTTCTCTGGGTTCTCTGCGGCTCTAGTGAGCGCAGCGAACGGGCGAGAGATATTCTTGATGGAAAGCACCGCCCTTAGCGGTTCAAAAAGAAGGTTCACCCGGTTTTTGAGTACTTATGGGTAAAAAGGGCTGGGAATGAGGGAAATGGAAACATCTCAATAACTGGTGGTAAACCGCCTCGATTCCGGGTCCGGCTGTTTTTCGTGGAAGGCCTTTCAGTTTCATGCTAATCTTATTGAAATTCAAAAAACCATTGAGGAACAACGAAATGCATTCAAAATCTTTTCATTCCAAAATCGCCGTCATCGGCTCAGGCTACTGGGGTAAAAACCTGGTGCGCAATTACCACCAGATCGGTGCCTTGAAGCTCATCTGCGACAGCAACGAAACTATTCTGGCCGCATTCCGGAAGCAGTACCCGGAGGTGGATACCTGCATGGCCTTGAGCGAGGTGTTGGGCAGGGAGGATATCAGCGGCATCGCCGTGGCTACGCCGGCTGAAACCCACTACGACATCACGCGCGAAGCCCTCCTGGCAGGGAAGCACGTGTACGTTGAAAAACCGCTGGTGCTCGATGAATCCGAGGCCGAGGAATTGATCGGCCTTTCGCGGGGAAAAAACCTGGTCCTGATGGTGGGGCATCTCCTGCAGTACCATCCCGTTTTCGTCCGGCTGAAGGAAATAGCGAGAGCGGGGGAGCTTGGAAGGATAAATTACATATACTCGAACCGCCTCAATCTGGGAAAGATCCGGCGGGAGGAAAACATCCTGTGGTCTTTTGCGCCCCACGACATCTCAATGATTTTGGCCCTTGCCGGGGAAAGGCCTGAAAAGGTGACCGCCACCGGCGGGTATTTTCTCCACAAGAAGATAGCCGATGTTACGACCACTCATATGGAATTTCCTTCAGGCCTTCAGGCTCATATCTTCGTTTCGTGGCTTCATCCGTTCAAGGAGCAGAAACTGGTGGTTGTGGGCGACAGGAAGATGGCTGTTTTCGACGACACCCTGCCGTGGGAGGACAAGCTCCTGCTCTACCCCCACGAAATCACCTGGCAGGACAATCTGCCCGTGCCGGTCAAGGCCGAGCCGGAAAGGCTCGACATTGCCAGGGAGGAACCCCTGAAACAGGAATGCCTCCACTTCCTCGGCTGTATCGAAAACGGGAGAAACCCGATCACCGACGGTGCCGAGGGTCTCCGGGTGCTGAAAGTTTTAAATGAGGCCCAGCGATGCCTTGATAGGGGAGAATATCCACCTGCCCCGGACTTGGGCGGTTCTTCGAAAAAGCTTCAACATGGATCTACGGATGCAGGGCGGCAGGCCTTTTTCGCTCACGAAACTGCCTTGATAGACGAAAACTGCGAAATCGGAGTGGGCACGAAAATCTGGCACTTTTCGCATGTGCTTCCGGGTTCCAGCATCGGGGAGAACTGCAACATTGGGCAGAATGTGGTGATCGGGCCGGATGCCGTTATCGGAAATCAATGCAAGATTCAGAACAATGTGAGCGTGTACAAGGGTGTGACCCTGGAAGACGGTGTATTCTGCGGGCCGTCCATGGTTTTCACGAACATCTACAACCCCAGGGCCGAGATCCGCAAGATGGACCAGGTGCGACCGACGCTGGTCAAGCACGGGGCCACCCTCGGCGCGAATTCCACGATAGTCTGTGGGGTCACCATCGGCCGCTATGCCTTTGTGGGTGCCGGGGCGGTGGTGAACAAAAACGTCCCCGATCACGCGTTGATGGTCGGAAACCCGGCAAATAGAATAGGCTGGGCATGCCAGTGCGGAGAACGGTTGACCGATAACCTGGAATGCCTTGCCTGCGGAAAGGCTTATAAGAAAGAGGAGAACGGGCTGAGGGAG
>CAYXDR010000577.1:0-1969 GCA_964463515.1 uncultured Desulfobacteraceae bacterium
TGGGACATCCATAAGCCCTATCTCAAGTGAGCCTTTGAGGTTCAGTCCGGCCATCCCGAATAGACCGAATCTCGCCGCTCTTTCTGCCGGCGCCCCGATCTCGTTATAAAGCCACCGGTAAAAATCCTCTTCGGGGTCGTCTGAATCAGTCAGGCCCTTGAGCATCGCAGCGATGAATGGCGTCGCCACGGAGGCCCCTGCGCCTGCGAGAATGGCCGGAGCGGACAGCATGTATAGGAAGGGTAGGGTTTGCCCTTTTCCTACCTGTAGCGGCCCCATTTTGAAGCCCAGGTCCTTCATTGTAAGCAAATAAGAGTAGGCAAAGGTCCGGTACATATAAAACGCCTGCCCTACCTGCTTTGGATACCCGGCTCCCATGATCACCATGGGTTTGTTCGCCTTGTCATAAATGCCATGGGCCTTGTCGCTTATCTCTTTGGCTTTCGCCATAGCTTCCTTACGGTTGAAGGTTTTGCCTGTCTTCTTCGCTTGATCTTTCAGTGCCATATAGGCCCCGGATATAGTTGCGGCCCGGTTCAGGGTTTCAGACGCCCCGAACGTGAACATCCCACATTCAATCAACTTCTCCCAACCCCGGCCGAACCGGTTTTTGAGGGTTGCAAAGGCTTCTTGGTTGAACTGCGGGTTGTCCCATCCCTTCTTCTGCATATCCTTGAAAAGCGTTAGCAGGTCCGGGTCCATGCTGGAGGTATGCCCCAGCCTGAATTGTCCATAAGCCTTTATTCCACGGGTGATGTACCTCATGCTTTGCGGAAGCGAGATCCCGGCGTACCCACTCATTGAAGCGGTGGCAGATGTAGGGAGGGCTGTAAGGTTGATCAAAGGAGCCGAGAATACCCGGAAGGCAAGATATTTAAAGACAGCCAGGCCCTTAAAAAACCCCACTACCCGCTCTGATGATTCCTGGTTTCGAAGCATCGTCTCAGACAGTTGCTTATATGCCTTGAAAGCGTTCGCCTGTTTGGCAGGGTCGATTCGGCGGCTCATCATAAACTGGCGGTAATTTTCATACTCGACTTTACCTTTCGGCCCGATATCCTGCGCTATCTCCACCATCTGGGCATGTTCTTCTGGGGTTATTTGCAGATCGTAGTATGGCAACTGAAATTCATCATAGTCTTGTAATTCAGTGTTTTCCTGCATTAAACCGATCAAGCCCTTATATTGGTTCCAGGATATATCGGTGCCAGTCCCTGCCTTGGCGAGCTGCATCGCAAGTCTGCCCTTGGCCTGGCCGGCCGCAATGCCGGAGGCGTATTTCGGGAACACCGTGCGCGGATCCGTTTCATAGCCGGTAACAACATCTTGTTTCCTGCGGATCATATGTGCCCGGTGGCCATGCTCCCGGATCACATTTGCCATGTTTTCGGTAAGAGCTTGAGCAAAAAGGTCTGTCATGCGCTGGTCGATAACATCCACCTTGGCGGCGAGAGCTTTGGCAAGGCGCTGCTCAAAATTCCTTCCGGGGTTGATAAAATGCCACCCCTTGGGTTCTCCTGCCTGTGCGCTGTACCACTGGCCGCCCATTTCTTTGAACACTTCTTTCCCGGCAGCCCCTATCGGCCCGAACACGGCAAAATCCCGCCGCCCTTCAGCACCTCTATCAATATGCTGTAGCCCGAAGTCTTCAAGCGTCACCTTCCCGCTCTGGATCCGGTCCAGAGCTTCATTGATCTGTGTTTGGATCCCAACGACCTGCCGCCACATCTCAAACACATCCTCGGGCAGGGCGCTTGAGACGGTCTTTCTGGTCTCCCATCCCCTCTTAATCATCCGGGCTTCATAGGCATCCGCCGCCGCCTTTCTGTCAAAGGTCTGCATGACGGTCCGCTCGCCCTGCTTGTTCGCATAAACCAGGTATTGTCCGGGCTTCCTGATGCGCGGGAAATAATGGCCTCGGAGGTCCGATATCCTGGCGATTGCATCCTGGAGGTTCACCTGGACTTTA
>CAYXDR010000578.1:0-1961 GCA_964463515.1 uncultured Desulfobacteraceae bacterium
AGTCCATTCTTGCCTTCCGGCAGTGCAATGCGAAGGGCATCGCGCAATTCGTCGAAGGTTTTTACTTTGCGATCCAGCTTGCTGACGGTTCTCTTCAATCCGCCATCCTCCATGACCGGCTTGAGCGTCCTGAAAAAACGGTTCATGGGGCGATAGCGCGCTTCGTGCTTGAGCGCGGTTGCGCGAATAGCCTCCACGGCCTCATAGGCGGATCGGAGGCGATGATAAAACAAGAGGTGAGGCCGGTCGAAGGGGAAGCCGTAGCCATTCAAAGCGGCCGATGTGTCAAAAGCCCAGTGGAGCAAGGCAAACACGGAAAGGGCCGGGTTGCTTCCGGGTAGAGCCGCACGATCCCTCGCTGTCAGTCCGGCTCGTAAGGCCCTCATGCCCTCATGGGCCTTGCCGGCGGTTTTCTCGAGCTGCCTGATGAGGCTACGGAGTGCGCCGCGGATCTTATGCTTTTTGAGGCGGTTTCTGATCTTGCTGTACTCGGGATCTAAGAGGTCCTTGCCGATATCTCTCAAGAAGTGGAAGTGGCAGATGAAATCAGGGATTCCCGGAAAGACCGTGTTCACCGCGGAAAGAATCCCCTTGCCCATGTCATGGACCAGCGCAACGGGGGCACCGTAGTGGCGTTTGATCTCGTTGAAAAATGGGACCAGCAAATCGGCCCGTTCCGAGGGCAGCTTCACGTTGTCGAGCACCAGTTCGGCGATCCCATCCAGCCCTGTGAAAAGATGCGGGCTGTCGCCTTCACAGGTGCCGTCGAGGTGGAGGATATACCCGCCCCGCCGTTCCATGGCGTTTTTGATCCGGTGTCGGCTCTCGCGATGGGCCACACCGAGGTAGGTGATGAACTTCTTTCCCAGAAAAGCAACTTCCCGGTCCGAAATCGAAATGTTCCGCCGGGCCAGATCCTCGATGATCTCCCGCTCTGCACGGCAGTGCACAAAAAGGGCATACCCCACATGGACAATGATATCGTAGCCGAAGGTGCACCGGTGCGGGGCGAGATCTCTCAGCTCCTGGGATGTATAGACCGTCCCAGTGTTACAGGATTTCAACTGGGTCTCCTGCGCTTCGAATGTACCGATATCCAATGTGATCATCTTTTTCCGGCGTGTCTTTAGGACCGTAAACGTATCAGATGACCAGTCAACCTCAGGGGAGAAACATACAACCGGTAATTTTGGAAATAGTTTCTGAGGAGAGAAACCATTCACAATCCTATCTGTATATTCCTTGATCAATCGAATCAGTTTGTATCCGCAATTTTTTTTTGAAGGCCATGATACTCAAAGAAATTGTATATAGCATCTGGATGAATTTTGATCCCTTTTTTGGAAAGATCCTTGGCGAAGTCATGAACATCCATATTTGGATGCTTGATAAACTCTACAAGAATCCGAACTGCATCGGCGTCTGATGGAAAACTGAGGCTTTGAACCAGAGAAAATGCCTCTTTTTGGTCTTGGTAGCGCTCCTCGGAAAAGTACACAAACCGTCCCCGGTGCCGCTCTCTTTGAATCCCGGGCACGGCCGGAAGCCTCGTAAAAAGCGAGCTGTTGGCTGGAATCTCGAGCATCCGAGCGATCTGTTTTGCGCTGAGTCCGATCTGGGAAGCTCCGATCAGCGCCGTGATGGTCTGCATGAGGTTCCCATGCTTTGAAAATAGAATGCTTTGATACTTCCATAAACCATTTTCATCGAAATCAGGGATTTTTGGTAAAGTATAGTACCGGCCATTCATGTTGATACTTGTAAAAACATTCCATTTTTTGAGCTTCCTTCTGGCAGTGACAATGCTGGCTTCAAGGAGAGAAGCGAGCTGTTCAATGGTGAGGACCTTGACCTTTTCGAACCGCTTGATGACGCCCTGCTCGTCCATGGCCACCCCCAATGATAAAGTATGCGCAAACAATCCAATTTAAGCTCATACATTATCAGATGGAGGAGCCGTA
>CAYXDR010000579.1:0-1961 GCA_964463515.1 uncultured Desulfobacteraceae bacterium
TGGGCAAAAGGACCATTTCCGGATGGAAACCAGCTAACAGCTAATGGCTAACAGCTAGTATCTATAACAGTTCCGGCGGTGCCGGCCACGAGCATAACTTCTTGAATCCCACACCGTTTATGGTTAAATTGTTGTATAGATGACACAAGGACAGAGGGTTTCAGAATCGCACTGCCGGTCACCGGAGCACCTGGATGAACCGCTTTAATGGCAGAGTAAAGTGAAGCGTTTTCAGGCAAACCTACTGATCACCGGTATTCGAGGAGGCTCATGATGAAAAAAACCACCGTTTTACACTTTGTACTCGGGGTGTTTTTTATTCACCTATACCTGGTTTTCCCCGTCTTCGTGCCGCACAACTCCTTGGCCTCGGATAAAGACCCGGCCGAAAAAAGCGAAAGTTATATCAGCCCGGAGCTCTCCCAGATGCTGGCAACTATTGTACTCTACAATCCCTGGGGCCGGCTGAATTGGCATGCCCGCCACATTTACATAGATATGCAAGGGATGCCCAAATATGTGAAGCATGAGCGGTGGAAATGCGGATCGGTCCGCTGGCGCCATTCATCCTCGAATGTAAGGGGTTTTATCAATCAGGACAAGCGCCGGGACTGCAAAAGCGACATGTATCACCTCAGGCAGCAGGATTCCGGGCACAAACAGCGTTCTTTTTCTCCCTCAAAGATCAAGGAGCGCTTGAAAGAAACAGGTTTTGATGTTCACGCTGTCGGTAACGACCCCTTGTCGAAAACTCTGCGGCCCGGAGCTGCCGGACAAATATCGCAGCGGATAATCACCCATCCGCGAACCAAAGCCTCGTCAGGATTCAACAGCAGGGTTTATCACCCCGGCGCAAAACCCGAACGCCGGGATTTTTCAGGAACAGAAAAAGGCCCGAGGGTAAGGCAACCGGCTTCGGACCGAAAAAGCAGGATAATGGAATGGTCCATTTCAAGGAAACCGTTTCCATGAACAAATTTGATGTCCTGATTATCGGGTCCGGCCCGGCCGGGCTTTTTGCCGCCATCCGGCTCGAGCAGCTGGGTCATGAAAATATCGGCGTCATCGACCGCCGCACCTATACTGCGGGCGGGCTTCTAAACGACGGCAAGCTCAATTTTGACCACCGGATCGGCATCGATCTCGACGAGCTCGGGCTCGAGGTAGCCGCTGCCGAGCACTATATCGGTGAAGTAAAACAAGTCTTCGCGGCATTTCCCCGTTGCCGCAGGGTGACTTCCATCGACAAAAATGAAAAAATTGAGAAATTAGCGCAGATCGCACAGGAGCTCGGTGTCCGGTTCATCGCTCCGGAGCAATGGCACTGGGGTACGGACAACGGCAAGGCGGTGGTGGAACACGTCAGGGGATTGCTGAAAAAATCATTTTTTTTTCTGGAAACAGAGGTCGATTTCATCCAGAAAGCAAGCGGAGACAATTTCCGAATAGGTGCCCGCAGGAAGGGAGAAAGGCTCCGGCTGGAGGCACCTGTGGTTCTAGTGGCCCCGGGCAGAAGCGGAGCATACTGGTTCAGGGACGCTGCTGACGAGCTAGGGATTCGTCATAAATTCGGCCCAATAGATGTGGGGATAAGGATCGAGCTTAACAAAAAATTTTATGACGATGTTACGGATGTTGTCTATGATCCAAAGTTCATTTTCACCACCACCCGCCACCGGGACAAGGTAAGGACTTTCTGCACGAATCCCGGCGGCAGAGTCCGGCTGGAAAACTACGGTGATTTCAAACTACTCAACGGAGATGCCCTTTACAGGCATAAAACGGCGAACACCAACTTCGCCATGATCAACACCGTGGGCCTGACCACACCGTATTCCGATACAACCGAGTTCGGACACATGATCGCCCGCCAGTGTCACCTTCTGGGCGGAGGGAAACCCATCGTTCAGCGGGTGGGGGATTTCAAGGAAGGAAGAAGAAGCTCCAGGTCAACCTTTGAC
>CAYXDR010000580.1:0-1956 GCA_964463515.1 uncultured Desulfobacteraceae bacterium
GGGGTCGCTATCGGGATCGGTATCGGCCGTTGATCGGCAGCCTTTTCGACCCCGACGCCGATAAGCCGGGGATAGTATTTTTTACGAGGCCATCAAGGGTAGAATCAGTGCTAGAAAACAAAATCGCCGAAGTCCTCGACCGCTCTGGCCCCATGACAGGCTTTGAATTGTGTCAAAGCATCCAGGGCGACCGGAGGGAGATTTGGCGTACCTGCGTGTTATCCGGTCAAATAGCGGTTTTCAGGACAGGGGTCGATTACCTCCGCCTCGATCGAAGGGTAGATGGTTATGCAAGGCTTTCTCCCTCGGTGCTGAGAATGTTTCTCACATATTCGGCCGTGGGTGTGCAGGGAGACCCAAGGATACAGGAAAAAATCCGCCTGATCGAAAGCCGCATAAAGGAAATAACCCGTATGAAAAGGGCCATTGCCTTTAATGTCGTTTCGGGAATAGCCGAGAGGCTTGACGAAACAGAACGCATTACCGAACGGATGTGTACGATCATTGCGGGAGACGTTGCATACGGGATGGCTCATGACATGCCCAGACCCGAAAGAAGCACTCGAAAACAAGTCAACGGCTCAGACCTGGATCTGGTTTTTGTGACAGTAAATGATGTTCCCGAAAAATTCCGCCGGACCCTCGATGAAGCCGTATATCAAGAAAAATTGAGGCTTCTGATGACGCCGCACATGAGGGAAGAAATCGATTATGTGGTGAAAGATGTTCGCAAAATCGAAGAGCAGAGTCATTTCGATACTTTTCCGCATATGGTAGCCTGCAAAATCTTATGGGAAGGTGAGTTTCTGTACGGCAGCCGGACCCTGTTTGAAAAAATAAAAGAAATGCTGACCATTAGAGGCGTGGCCGGGCGTCTCGAATCCATGGTCCGGAAGGCGATTCAATTCAGAGAAACTGCAGAAAGCAAATTGATGGAGGCCGGAACTCTGGACGATCAGGGTTCCGGCCGTTTTCTCTTCTACCCGGCAGAGGAATCCGAAGAATTCGAGTAGTCACCCTCGTTGAGGCCTATTGCCAATCGGGAAGTATGCTCCTCACATCCACGGATTTTTCAACCAGATGGTGAGTCAGCGCGAAATCGGCGAAACATTGCCAGCGCTTCACATCCAGGATCTGGTTCTGTGCATAAAGCGGCAGGGTTTCGGCAAAAGCCGCCTCCTCGAGTTCCTTCGGCGCCTCAGGGACTGCTTCGAGGTACGTTTGCAGGGCATCGGCGGGATTCGTTCCTGCATATTCGATCCCTTTCTCGACAGCCTCCCGGAAAGCTTTTAAAACCCCCTCTTTGGCGGAAAGTGTTTCAGCGCCGGTTATGAACACCAGTTCGTCATACTCCGGGATCCCCCAATCTTCCAGGGCGAAAAACCCATGAGGATAACCAAGACGGGTAAGTTCCACGGATTCATAGTTGCGGTATGCACCCATGACCGCGTCCACACGGCCTGAGGTAAGGGCCTGAACTATCGTGAAACCGATGTTGACCAGGCTGTAGTCCTTTACACCGTTTATTGCAGCAAAAGCATCGGCAAGCACATCCATCATGCCGGGAACGGTATAGCCTATCTTTCGGCCATTCAAATCGATGGGGGATTCAATTCCCGTTTCTTCCAGATACAACAAAGTACTCAAGGGCCGCCCCACAAGCCGTCCCACCACCTTCACGGGCAGTCCCTCGGCAGCGCCAACTATGGTCTGCGGTGTGTAAGTTATGGCCAGGTCGACATTTCCCACCGCAGCGAGCTTGAGAGCATCAGAAGTATCCGAAGGGGTTAAAATTTCGAGTTCTATGCCGGCCTCGGCAAAATATCCTTTCTGCTGCGCGATGTATATCGGCGCGTGGTCCACATTGGGATACCAATCCAACATCAACGAAAGTTTCTGTGCCCCGGAAACAGGTGTTGCAGCAAACCATAGCAAAATTGAAAAAAATAAAACCCA
>CAYXDR010000581.1:0-1952 GCA_964463515.1 uncultured Desulfobacteraceae bacterium
GTGCATTGATTGACCGGTTTATTTCAAAGGTGATGCAGTGGCTGCGGAGGGTGTTTCCCGGTATCAAAGTTACACGAGCCGAGGTCCGGGATCTGATTGAGCGTGCAGAGGCTATGATGGCGAGGGCCAGGGAAGAAACTGCTGTCGGGATAAACCAGTTCGCGCAGCCGGTGCGATTCTCTCTCAAGGAAGCGGTCAAGAAGATCACCGACAATCCCAATTTCAAGCGGTGGTTCGGTTCGTCGAAAGTGGTGGATGAGAATGGCGAGCCGTTGGTGGTTTATCATGGGACCGTGCATGGTTTTTCGGCTTTCGCACCGTCTTTTGAAGTCGATGACATTGGATTCCATTTCGGGACAAAATACCAAGCAGAGTCCCGGCTGCAAAACAGGGCTCAAAGACGAGCCTCTTATGCTGGCCGAGGCCTAGCGACAGAAACCGCAGATTACCTTGGCAGCAACCTTATGCCCGTCTATTTGTCCATCCAGAACCCGCTTACGTTGCCAGATGCGGGGATGTGGGATGCTCATTCCATCGCAACTATATTGGAGCTAAAGAAAGGGAAAGAAGACAATCGCCTTACTAAAACCCAAATACAAAAGATCCGAGAAATAGGGAATAGTGACCGAATCAATAGGACGGTAAAGCTCAAAGAGTATCTTGAGTCTTTGGATTATGACGGTATCAAGTATCGCAACAAGCACGAAGGGGGCGGCACATCCTACATCGCCTTCCACCCCACCCAAATCAAATCCATTTTCAACACCACCTTTGACCCGGAGAACCCGGATATACGGTATCAGCTTGCCGGCAAACAAGCTAAAAACACACCTACGGGGCAGCTTGCCAAGGCACAGCAGATGTTGGCAGAGGGGAAAAGTGAGCAAGAGATATGGGACGCTACTGGATGGACGAAAGAAGCAAGCGGGAAATGGGCGTTTCGGATAGATGACAGCGGGGCGAAGCTGAAAAAAGCCGAGCCTGAAAGCTCACAATGGGGAGATCTATCTGAATTCCTCGATCACCCCGAACTGTTTAAAGCATACCCTCAACTCAAAACTGTTTTAACGCAGATCATGATTGACCCAGACGCAAAAGAGGCCACTGGATCTTTCAGGGAATATCAAGACAGGAGCGCAGAAGGCTTATTTGACATTCAACCGGAAATCCATGTCATAGCTCCGACCCTTGAAACCGCAAAATCCGGCCTCCTACACGAAGTCCAACACGCCATCCAGGATATAGAGGGGTTTGCGAGAGGGGGGAGTCCCGATATAGGCAGGGCCGCACTTATTGAACATTTGGAAAAACAATTAGTTAAAACACAAGAGAAAATAGAAAAAACTGATATTAGCGATTATGATGAATTTAGTGGATTGGTGGCAAAAAAAGACAACTTGGAAGGTGAAATATTAACATTAAAAAACCCCTTTTTAAAAATTGACGCTGGGTATAAAGCCTACAAAAACTTTGCTGGTGAAATCTACGCCCGTGAAACAGGTGCTCAATTCCAGGGCTTACCTGGAACAATGGAGGGCATCCCGCGTGATCAGTGGATTGTGCGAGATGGGGAAGGCACGAGCTTCAGTGTAACCGATGAGTCCGGTGAAACAATCACTTTGTATCATGGAAGCCCTGAGCCTGAAATTACGGAAATTCGGGATGAAGGGCTTTTAACCTACGACGATGCTGGCAACATCATACCCCTGTCACGTCGGTTTGACACCACCAAAGACGATATCCGTTTCCAGCGCAAGCAAAAAGCCGCCCAGGGCGCCGCCTACGACGCCGAAATGTCCGAAGATCCCACGGTAAAGCTCTACCGCAAATCCACGGCCCTTCAAGACCTCTCCCGCGAATCCCTTGAACCGAATGAGACCAAACGGAAACTTGGCTTGCTTGAAGACCTCGGAAGTAGGGATGGCCTCATTTCCGATGCCATTGAAAGCGCC
>CAYXDR010000582.1:0-1945 GCA_964463515.1 uncultured Desulfobacteraceae bacterium
CGGCGTCGGGGTCGGAATCGGTATCGGGGTCGAAAGGGTTGGGTTGTTTGTTGATCAGGCTCGATAGCGACCCTGAGGCCGAGAGGCATGGTTGTTTTGATATCCAACGAACTAGTGAGTGCCATTAATCAAGTTCGTTGCTCACAGGCTGCCGCGAAGCAGCATGAACCAGCTTTTTACGCACTGAAACACTTTTTGCGAGCCTTTTGTGATGGGTGTTTCAGCGACTAAGGGTTTTTGCCCTGTAACATTCAAAAACATTCAAATATAGAGGCCGATAGGGGGGCAGTCGTGATAAAGCGAACCATAAAATCCTATATCGACCACTGGGCTGCCGGTTGTCCGGAAAAAGTATTTCTGATTGCTCCGGAAGCCGAAATTGAACTCACCTATTCAAAGCTGCAATCCGATTCCCAAAAATTTGGAAAACATTTGATAAGGCTTGGTTTGAAAAAGGGAGATAAAATTTCCTTCATGATGGCCAATGGTTATCAAACCGCAAAGATATTTCTTGGCACGATGTATTCGGGCTTCGTTGTTGCACCTCTCAATTTGCTGGCCCAGCCGTCCCAACTGGACTACGTTATGGATCATTCCGACACGAAGCTGGTTTTTTTCACCGAAGACCAGCGCGAAAGGGTGGAAAGAGCAGCCGGTAAACTGGACAGGCAAGTGGTGTTGATTCCGGTGGATCTCGACGCCGAGGAAGTTTTTCCGCAGGAGGTGGATCTTTCCGGGTTCAGCCTGCCGCAGGTAGAAGAGGACGACGATGCTCTGCTGCTATACACCTCCGGAACCACGGGGGTGCCTAAAGGAGCTGTTCTGACTCATAAAAACATGGTTTCAGGCGGGCTTTATACAACCATGGCCCATGAGCTCACACCTGAAGACAAAGCATTGTGTTCTCTTCCGCTTTACCACATAAACGGGGAGGTGGTCACGGCGGTAACTCCTCTTGTAAGCGGTGGCAGCGTGGTCATGCCCTACAAGTTCAGCACTTCAAATTTCTGGGAATATATAAGCAAGTATGGTTGTTCGTGGTTCAGCGTGGTTCCGACGATCATTTCCTACCTGACAAACTCAACCGAAATCGCTGGAAAAGGATACGATTTAGGAAGGCTGCGGTTCGGACGCTCTGCCTCATCTGCGCTCCCTCCTTCGCTTCACAGGGCATTCGAGGAAAAATTCGGGGTTTCGATCGTGGAAACCATGGGGCTTACCGAAACTGCCGCACCTGTTTTTTCCAACCCCATGGACCGAGAGAAAAGGAAGTACGGCTCACCGGGGCAGGCAGTTGGAAATTCCGCCAAGATCGTTGACAAGGAAGGCAGAGAAGTTCCGCGGTGCAGCCAGGGCGAAATAATGATCAAGGGCGACAACGTGATGAAGTGCTACTACAAGGCACCTGACAAGACAGCGGAGGCATTCACCGAAGACGGATGGCTCCATACCGGCGACCTTGGTTACATGGACGAGGAGGGTTTCGTATTCGTGACGGGGCGCATAAAGGAGCTGATCATCAAGGGAGGCGAAAACATAGCGCCTAAGGAAATCGACGAAGCCCTCTACAAGCATCCCTGCGTGCTTGATGCAGCAGCCGTGGGCATCCCTGACGATGAATACGGGGAGGAAATCATGGCCTGTGTCACATTGAAGGATGGTATGCACGCCGATGAGGAATCTATCATTCAGCATTGTCTTGAACAGCTTGGAAAATTCAAAACACCAAAGATAGTTAAGATAATGAATGAGCTCCCCAAAGGACCGTCCGGAAAAATTCAGCGCTTGAAGCTGCCGGACCTGGTGAAAACGACGGAGCGCAACACGTCGTAGGACATGTTCCCGCTCTCAGGTGTTTTCTCGGGGCTTCGTTCAGAGACAGATGATGCGACATTAACAACCTGGTATCGGAGTATTAAAGGAAATGGCCGAATTACTTCATTAT
>CAYXDR010000583.1:0-1928 GCA_964463515.1 uncultured Desulfobacteraceae bacterium
CTAACCTCTACGAAACAAGTCCCTGCCCTCAGTCTCTCAGTCCCTCCGACCTCCGCCCTCCGTCCTCCCTGCCCCGTGAAACATTTATCCCGTGAAACGCACGCAAGTGCCAGTGTAACGTGTTTCTCTGGGAACTCCGAAGGAGTCCCCGAAGGGGTTTTACCGGGGTGTCTTCCGTCCTCTGTTCTCTGTCCTCCGACCTCCGACATCCGACCTCTGACCTCTGAACTGAGGTTTTCGTAGTGATACCCAATCTCATGGCCCAGCGATGCAATTTCCCGGATAACCCCCTCATCCCAACTCTCCGGCACCGCCCGGAAATAATACGTGGCCACAACGCCCATCCCATGTTCCAGCTTCGCCATTGCCAGCGCATTTTGCGGCAACAGCTCCACATCATGGCGGAGGAGGATGCTTTTGTCATTGGAGCATGGCAGAAATCCGCGATGGTTTGAAAGGAATAGCCGGAAGCCTGTAAGGCCTTGAGGAGCCGCGTGTATGTGGCCGGTGTAAAATCCATTTTCCAAGGGGGGAAGTGTATGTCTGCTGACATCCTGGGGGGAGGGGATTAAGGCGCAAAGCGGAAAAGAGAAACGTCAGTACCGATTACGGTCCAAGGTTTACCCCCAGGCCCTTGAACGGGTCGAAATCGATAGATTCACCTCTCTCTGTCCATGTTCTCTTCATAAAATTCCCTTGCGGTCAGAATGCGAATGGAGCGATACATCTTCAAATCCAAGAGGTGCTTATCACCCGAAACCAGACTATGCACATTCGCGGACATGGCACATGAAAGAAATTTATCGTCGTCTGCATCAGGTCCTGCGTTCTCCACAACCTTATCGATGCTGACAATCGTGCACAGCGACGTGATCTTTGCGAGAAGCTCCTCTGGAAGGACCTGCTGTGTGTCAATATATTTCTGAAATTTCGAGTAGTTGAGAACACGCTGCACTTCGGATAAGATATCCAGGCTGGAGTATATCGACAGCCGATGGTCTTCCGCCCATCTGAGAATCTTAAAGGGTGTTCCTCGCCACAAGACACCTGAAATCAGCACATTCGTATCCAGAACCGCTTTCAGCGTCATTCTCTGGTCTCGTGGATCAAGGCATTCAAATCTTCTGAAGATACAGGCATCGATTCTCTCTGGACCAACTCATCCAACGGTCGAACAATGCGTGTCTTTTTCAAAATAAGTTCATCACGTTCCATAACCACCAGAAAGCGGGCAGTGTCGCTTACCCAGCGCTGAACATCATCCGGCAATAGAATGGCCTTCCTATCATCAGAAAGGCTCGCATATTCACTCGAAATCGGCATAACATCGTCCTCCCCTCTCTTCTGTCCTCCCTGCCCTGTTGAACCGGGGCCCCCTCTGCCTGCCGTGTAGCTCCGCAGGATGGTTCATGAGGGTGTTCAACCGGGGCGACCTTCCCCTTTGTTTAACAGAGCCCCCAAGGTTTACCCGCCGGTCTTTAGGCGGGCCGAAAGGGGCAAAAGACCTTTGGAAGTATTAGAAAATCCTGGTCCAGATGTCAACCTTATCGAAAATGTTTACCCCGTTCGATTTTCTTATCCCGCCTGTCGAAGATGCCGCTAAGCGGTGCCCAATGGAATCTTTGACTCTATTCCATCGGGGTGGAACCTGTTTAACTGGGGGCTCAAGGCCGAAATCGGTAACGGATTACCGAAAGTGGCTTTGGGCGGAAATCGGTAAGGGTCATGGTGTTGAAGCGATCAGTATGGCATCCAAACAACGTGTGGCCGTTTTTCCATCCCACAGCTTCGGCCGGGTAGGGCGCCTGTGCTGTGCAAGAGCCTTCCGGTATTCTTCGCGGATCCGGACCACGTCATTCCCAACCAGCACACTGGCCCCGCCGTGTTGTTTGAGTGTAACCGGCCGTTCCGTGTTCCACCGGAGCGTC
>CAYXDR010000584.1:0-1924 GCA_964463515.1 uncultured Desulfobacteraceae bacterium
TCTGTCGTTCATATTTTTTGAAAGGCCTCCGGCCAAGGCGGCTGCCAGAATGAAGGCCATGGTCATGAGGCCTGCGAAATGATTGCTGTTTATGTAGGTTCCTCTCACCCTCTCCTTACCGTAGGCCATTTGGTGCCACAGGATATGATATGATTCCGAGAAAGTTTCCATCAGGCCGTAAAGGGCCTCCAGGCAGGCCATAGAGAGAAGGAGCGCAATCATTGTGTTTATCCGCTTCCTGCTGTTAAGAACCTGGATGAGGCCGAAAAAAAACAGGCCGTAGGTGGTGAGCCGGATTATTGACAAGCGAACCGGGTAAGAGTAGGGAGCGGCTGCGGCCTTTTCCACCCCCGACTGCCCGTAGAGAACCACTTCGGCTGCGGGAATCGATTTCTCCGCAGCTGCCATGGATTCGGGGGAAATGGAATTTAAGGCTGCCTGCGGAAGCGGGGCCGTCTGGAACACCAGGAATAAAAACAGGGCTGCAAAACCGGGGTACCAGCTACTCCAGGGGACCTTGAAAAAATACCGGCCGCTTCGCTCCTCTTTGCGGAAGGCCTTGAAAAGTCCAAAAACCGCCGCAGCCAGAACCCCAATAGTCATGAATGTGTATATGTAGGTGTGCACCGCCCCGAAAAACACGATGCTCAGGATGATAATCGAAAGGTATATTACAAAGCACGTTCTTTCTCCCGGGGCCATCTACCTGCTCCTCGCCCCTTTGAACAAAATGTTGAACAAAGCCTTGCGTAAGTATATCCATTGAGTACTGAAAGGACGGGCCAGGTAAGCTTCCAGATACCTTTTTTCAGATTCGCAGATCTCTTCGAAACTCTCCGGCAGGTCTGCGTAAAACGGCGGAATCAACCCTGGCTTGACATGCTTCCGCAATTCCTGCAGGTCATGCGGATAGAGGCTGAGATAGTGAAAGCTGAGCGGCCTTACCCCGAATAATTTCAGGTCCCCGTTAATCCAGTTATACAGCATGGGCAGTTCATCCAGCCACAGCCTGCGCATAACTTTTCCCCACCCGGTGATCCGGAAATCATTTTCAATCTTTCCACCCTCCCTTAAACCCTGTGTTCGGTATACATAATCCTGCAGGAATTCGGAGTAGGGGTGCATTGTTCGGAATTTGCAGATGGAAAGCACCCTGCCGTTTACGCCGACCCTTTTCAGGTTTACCAGGGGGCCGTAGGTGGGGTTGGTGTTGAGAGAGGGAGTCAACATCTTGCGTGCAATGAAATAAAGCCTCTTGTCAATCTCCTGTTCGGCCACGATCTCAAAGCCGCAAAAACTCAGGCGCCCCAGGATCTCGGCCCTGGAAATGAGGCGGTTCCTGCCGCCTGTTAATGAAAAATACACAGGTTTCAGCCACGAAATTTTGGGAATGACCCGGTGGATCAGGAAGTCAAACACATAAAATACCCGTGCGAGAGTGTCAGGGAATTTCTGGAATATCCAGTCCCTGTGGGTGCGGAGCGTATGGGCCGTTCCCACAAAATAACCACCGGTAAGCAGTAAGTTGTGGACTTCCAGAAAATAACGGTTTATGCCTCTAATATCGTTAACCTTGTGAAAATTTATGAAAAGCCTGATAGGGCGTGGAGTTACCAAGTCCGCAGGAATAATATCGAAACTCTTCCTTAAAACTGTTTCCGCCTGCAGGATGGAGCCTAAATTCAATGTACGGTCGAGGAATTCAAAAAGAGCAGGATTGTTTTTGAGCGCTCCATCCCTCAGGTTTTCCCTGGCCGGGCTTGTAAGGGAACGGTGAAGCTCTTCCAGGTTGAGCGGTTCAGGCAATTTTGCGCGCTCGAGTAAATGCTTTTTCTCTGCAATGGATTCGACGTCAATGTTGCTGTATTTTTTCCTGGAAGCACGGTTCAGCAGATAAATGGATTCGAAAGCCGCTAAAAGAAGC
>CAYXDR010000585.1:0-1922 GCA_964463515.1 uncultured Desulfobacteraceae bacterium
ATAAAACCGAAATAGTCGGTGCCCTGCTCCATAAATACTTGACCGAAGAAGGTATCAAATTTGAGGCTGGGGCCCGTCTAATCGACAAACTGCACGGTAGAGCCACATTCGCCCTGACCGCGCTGGTCCATGACGGGAAGGAAGCCTACCTCCTGGCCCTGAAAGACGGCAAGGCGTTCGAACCTCTCTGCAGAGCCACGATCGACGGTTTGTTCATCGTCAGCTCCGAATCCTGCTCTCACCGGCGTCTCCATGGTACCTGCGCAGATGAATACGACGGCGGGGAGATGACCATATGTTCCCCGGACGGCATCGAGACCAAGCGCCTGCGTGAAGAAAGCATGATGCCGGATATTTTTCAGGGCGTCTATTATGGAAATGTAGCGTCCATGTTCCGGGGCAAAGAGATCTTTCAACTCCGGAGGGAGCTCGGAGTGGACCTCACAAGGAATTATCCTCAATCCGGAGCCGATGTCGTGATACCCAATCCCGAATCCGGATGGGGAGTCACCGTTGGCATCGCCGAAGGGCTCCAAAAGCCGCTGTACCCTGCCCTGATAAAGTTGCCCCAGGCTGTCAGGACCTTTCAGGAAGGAACCAGTAAGACCCGCGCCATAGAAGTGGGACTCAAGTTCGGCGGGATAGACTCCCTTCTCAGAAACAGGTGCGTCGCGATGGGTGACGACAGCATTGTCCGCGGAAGCGTCAGTGAAGGAGGCTCTGTGTGGGTGGTATACAATGCAGGAGCGAAATATATCGAATTCTGGATTTCTTACGGCCCCATGTTTTTCCCGTCTTTTAAGGAATGGCACAGAGGAGAGGAAAGCATCAGGGAACTGGCCGCACAAAGAGCCTTTGCCGACGGCAACCCCTACGATAAATCCCTGGATGAAATCAACAAAGCCGTAGCACGGCTCATCGGGGTCGACGAAGTCAGGTACAACACACGTGACAGAATACGCAACGTCGCGGGAAACGGTTCCTTTCAAGCCCTTGATGCTAGTTATCCCATAGATGAAGCATTCTGGCCTGATTGGCTCAAGGCCGAAGTAGAAAAATACCACCGCTATCGAGGAGAGTGAAGCGCCGAGGTGTCTTTGTACCCTGTTCGGATGAACTTTCGGATAGAGGATCACATACATAGCCTCCTGAGATGAATAGTTTTTTATTGACAGATGTTCATCATCCGAATTAAGCTGTTTGTTTATTATTTAGAAGAGTTTGAACATGTTTGAAAGCTTGGCGGAAAAACTGGATGCTACGCTCAAGAAGTTGACCGGCAGGGGAAAACTGAGCGAGGCCAATATAAAAGACGCTCTTAAAGAAGTGCGCCTGGCGCTGCTTGAGGCTGATGTAAATTATAAGGTAGTAAAAAATTTTGTGGAAAACATTAAGCGTCGAGCGGTAGGCGCTGAAGTGTTACAAAGCCTCACTCCCGGCCAACAGTTCATCAAAATCGTGAACGAAGAACTGGCCGCATTGATGTCTCATGAAAGCCAGGCGCTGCAGCTTACGGGTCGCAGCCCCTTCTGTATTATGCTGGTGGGGCTCCAGGGATCCGGAAAAACAACGACGGCGGCAAAACTTGCCGCCTACCTGCGCAAACGCGGGCGGCATCCCTATCTGGTGCCGGCGGATACATACAGGCCAGCCGCTGTCAACCAGTTGGAGAAGCTGGGTGCAATGATTCAGGTCCCGGTCTACGAAACGGATATCCAATCGAAGCCGGAGAATATATGTGTAGATGCGATTTCGCGTTCGGGGGCCGGTGGCACGGATACAGTCATACTTGACACTGCAGGCAGGCTGCATATTGATGAAAACCTGATGCACGAGCTCGTGCGGATAAAACAGGCCGTTGATCCGGTTGAAATCTTGTTCGTAGCCGACGCTATGACCGGTCAGGATGCGGTAAACATAGC
>CAYXDR010000586.1:0-1922 GCA_964463515.1 uncultured Desulfobacteraceae bacterium
TGGCCCGGGAGGAGGGCACTCAGGAAGTGCGTTATACCGTGCAGGAAGGACAGAGGATGCATCTTTATGCCGGCGCAGCCGGCAAAGTCCTTCTGGCTTTTTCTGGTCAGGAAATTGTCGATAAACTGTTTGCCGAAAAGAAACTTAACAAATTGACAGAAAAAACTATTGGAGACTATTCGAACTTAGTAAAGGAATTACAGAAAATCAGGGCGGAAGGTGTTGCGGAAAGCCTGGGTGAAAGAGTCTCGGATGCTTACGCTGTCGCGGCTCCTGTATTCGGCAGCGATGGCAGCCTCGTCGCCGCTCTTAGCATCGCAGGACCTGCAAACCGTTTCACATCCACGAGCAGGGCCTTGTATCGAGATCTTATGAGGAAATATGCTGAAATTTTGTCCAAGAAACTTGGTTATGGTTCTGTCTGACTGTTAAATGACCGTAGTCGCTAAAATGGAGATATATTGAAAAATGAGTGAAACCGATACATTACCTCTCAAGGGTATACGGGTCCTGGAACTTGGGCACACCGTTATGGGTCCGACTTGCGGGCTTGTGCTGGCTGACATGGGCGCTGATGTTTACAAGGTGGAGCGAACAAAAGGCGGGGATGACACCCGACGGCTGCAAGGGTTTGGATCAGGATTCTTCACATGTTTCAACCGAAATAAAGGAAGTGTTTCCATCGATTTGAAATCCGATAAGGGCCGGGACGTTCTTCTGCGGATGGTAGAGAAATGCGACGTTTTGATCGAGAATTTTGGTCCGGGTACGGTCAAGCGGCTCGGGATTGATCATGATACATGCCTGAAAAAAAATCCCCGTCTCATTTATTGTTCTTTGAAGGGTTTTATGCCGGGTCCTTACGAAAAGAGGCCGGCTCTGGATGAAGTCGTGCAGATGATGGGAGGCCTGGCGTATATGACTGGACCGTCAGGACGTCCTTTGCGTGCCGGAGCTTCTGTCACCGATATTTTGGGGGGCAGTTTCGGCGCTATTGGCATTCTCGCTGCTTTGTACAGAAGGGAAATAACAGGCCATGGGGGCCTGGTTCAGGCAACACTCTTTGAATCCGTTGCCTTTTTGGTTTCCCAGCATATGGGGGTTGCAGCAATAACGGGAGAAGCGCCTCCGCCAATGCCCGAAAGAGGGAGAGCATGGTCTGTTTATGACCTGTTTGAGACGGCCGATGGCGAACAGATCTTTATAGGTATCACTTCGGAACGACACTGGGGGAGGATGTGCGAGACATTTGGGTTTTCCGATTGGGCGCAGGACGAACGTCTTTCCTCGAATCAAGGGCGTATTGAACAGCGGGATTGGCTTCTTCCAGAATTGAAGTCACGGTTGGGTTGTTTTTCAAAAACTGCTTTGATGGAAAAAGCCGAAGCTGCGGGGATACCTTTCGCACCGGTGAATAAACCCTCGGACTTATTCAATGACCCACATCTCAACGATTCCGGCGGCCTTGTGGAGACTAGATTGCCGACCGGGGGCACGGCGAAGCTGCCCAAAATTCCCCTTAGGCTTGATGGTGTCGGCTTCGGTTTGCGGCATCAGCCTCCGGACGTGGGTGAAAGGTCTCGCGAATTTTATCTTGAATGTGGTTTTACTGATTCTGAAATCAAAGCGCTTGAGAGCGGTTTCGTTGTCGAATAAAATCCAAGTTAAAAAAAATACAAATCATCATTTGAAACTATTAAAAACCATAGAAACTTTAAGGATATATAAAATGTGGTGACATTATTAAGAATAATCCAAAACAAAGGAGGCAGAAAATGAAAAAAGGTAAGCTAAGATGGTTTTTTCTTTTTTTAATGGTGGTTTTCGCATTCGTAAATCCCTCATTGGCTACGGCAAAAAACACTTTAACCCTCGCGGCCATCGGAACGACATCCGATACTTATATTCTTGGCGTAAGCTGG
>CAYXDR010000587.1:0-1917 GCA_964463515.1 uncultured Desulfobacteraceae bacterium
TATCGAAACCCCGAGCCCAAATATCAGCAAAGTGATGCACTTCATCAACGGATCACATCCCCGGCGCATGTGAGCCTTCTGCCTACACCTTTATTTTTGAAGCAAGTCGAATGACTTTTGCTGTTTGGGGTTAGGGCTGGTGAGCACTGTTAACGTGGCCGACTGCTCTTTCTCGTCCACATGATGCAAAATCCTCAGATACTCTTTAACCGCTCGAGAGGGATTTTTACTTTTCAGCCAGTCATATGCCACTCGGAATCGATGCGTGGGAAAGAGCTCTTCGCGATATCGATAATTTTCAAAAGCCCCGGTTTACGAACCAGCCAGTCGATAATATGCCTGTATTGGATGTCACTTTTTCCTTTCCCTCGAAGACGCGCCATCTTTTCTATACACCGGTGGGCATAGTCTAGGGGGAAATTTTGTTATGTGAATGCCGATTTCCTTATTCACGGATTTTCGCTTCTGAAAAACAAAACCTCCGCGCCCCGGCAATACACTGCATAGCGTAACTTGAAATGGGCGGGTCTCAAACATTTAAACGAAAAATACGAGAGCGGATGAATCTCCCTCATCCACGGCATGATCGTTCTTGCAACCCGTTTAAATTACTGGTATAGGGTGCAAGTAGTGTTGATACAATCAAAGGCTGGTTTTTAGACCATACCTGCCATTGGCATAACAGCTAAATTGAAGCATTTATATCTATTCAAAAGTTTATTATATTCACAAATTATAACGAAAAAATTACCATAAGGATGAAATATATCTTTTATTTCTATATATTTGTGCTAATCATTCTGAATTTGGCTCCACTGGGTGGTCAGGCTTTGAATACCATGAAATTCGGCCCGTTTCGGATGGATTATCTGCTTCACACTGCTTTATTTCTGCCGTGGATGCCTTTATTCTTCTTTCGTGAAATATCAGCTCATGAGAATGGGAAAAGCGGAATCGGCATCCGAAAATGGATCCTGTGGATAATATCGGGAACAGTCCTTGCCCTGGGTGTGGAAATCTCCCAGTACTGGATTCCAAAAAGAAGCTTCAATCCCATGGACGCGCTTTTCAATGCACTCGGGGTTGCGGTGGGAGCTGTTTTAACCTGGACTGCCCTGCATTTGTATAGATTCAGGAAACAGCCTCACAAGAACTGAAAAAATGACTCAAGGTCAAATAAACACAAACCATCACCATCCTCTTTTTCTTTCCGGATTCATGGATTTCGCCCTCCTGGTTTCTTCGTTTTTGCTTGTCTATTGGTGGAAAAGAGGCACATTGGAGATCAGCCCGAGCTATATGAAGCTGATGGGTGCTTTTCTAGTTACCTGGCTTCTGGTCTCCCTTTTGACTGCCAGGTTTAAACACAAGCCTCTAAATTTCATGGACGGTGTCCGGACAATTGTAAAATCCGGCGCTTACCTGACTTACTTCATTACGGCCCTCGTGGTCCTGATGGGACTTTATGCTTTTTCAAGGGGCCAGGTGTTCGGGACTTGCCTGGTTTTTGTTTTTCTTGAGCTGTCGCTTTTTTCAATATATTTTGTCTTAAAACGCCCTGACATTAACATATCGAGTCGCACCGATGAAGGGTCTGAAGAGCTGGCGGAGGCGCCCGGATTTTCATACAGACTTCTGATCCTCGACTTCTTTTTTTTGGCAATCTCTTTTTTCATTGTAAATTATTTGAAAACAGGAACTTTCGTTCTTGGGCCTGACTACGAAACACTCCTTCTTGTTGTCGCCGGCCTGTGGTTCATTTTTTCCCTTGTCACCAAAAAATTTCACATGCAAAACTACAAAAATTTCCACCACACATTGTGGCCATGGGTGAAATCGGCTGTCTTGCTGTTTTTCTCGCTGGGTGTGATCATTTATCTTTTCAGACTCACCTACTTTGCAAGGACACAAGTTTTC
>CAYXDR010000588.1:0-1907 GCA_964463515.1 uncultured Desulfobacteraceae bacterium
GCGTGTGAGCCCTTGGACGGTTTCTCCCGCGATCATGGCCGAGCCCCGGCGCTAATGGAAACGGACCCGCTTATGCTCATTAAAAAGGAGCCGGGGAGTGCGCAGCAGTGACGTTGGCGGGGTGATCTTTTTGTGGAGGTATTTGCGGGTATAGTGATGGGGAGGCGATGGTAGTGGAATGAAGTGTCGTGTTTGAGAGCTCATGTCTGGATAGGCGCCCTGAGGGAGGGGCCATCGATATTGATGGTGATGCAGCGGTGTCTGAGCCTGTCGAGGAGGGCATCGACGAGATCTTTTCGGTTGAACAGCTCATACCAGGCCTCATAGGGTAGATTGGTGGTAATGATGGTTGCCTTTCGGCCATAGCGTTCGCTCATGAGTTTGAAGAAGGCATTGACCTGTTCCTTGTTTAGCGTTAGATATCCTAACTCATCAATGACCAACAAATCATATCTGGAAAGCTTTTTTATTAATCTTGAAGTATTGCGATCTGCCAGGGAAGTGTAGAGTTCGTCGAGGAGGTCTTGAGCGGCATAGAATCTGCCGCGATAGCCTTCGATGAGAGCCTGGCGCAGGATTCCGACGGCTATTCCGGACTTCCCGGTGCCGGTGTTTCCGATAAGGACGATGTTTTCGGCCCGTTGAATGAAGTCGAGCTGTGCCAGGGACATGACCTGTGCTTTATTGACTCCGGGCTGACGGTCGAAGGGAAACGTGGTAAGGGTCCAATCCCAGGGTATTTTGGCCTGTCCGAGGCGATAGTCGAAGCTTCGTTGCTGGCGGTATGCATACTCTTGAGACAGAAGGCGGAGGAGGACCTCGGCAGTTGGGCTGCCTTGTTTTTCGGCCCGCGCCAGCTCGGAGTCGACGGCGGATTTAATGCCGTGCAGGCGCAGGGTGGTGAGCAGGTCGTGGAGTTTATTGTTTTTCATCGTCGTTCTCCGAACCGGTGAGGTTGAAGAAGTCGCCTGCGACAAAAGACAGGATGAGTTTTTCGAGGCGGGTGAGGTTGTAGAGTTTATAGGTCTGTGCGCGGGCTACGGCTTTGTCGAAAGCTTCTGCGGGGTAAGTTCTTTTGAGGGCAAGGAGTTGCTGGACCTGACGGATCCCGGATCCCCGGACGTGTTTTTTGAGGTCTGTCACATAGGCTGAGAGGGTGTCGGAGTGAGCGCGTAATACGGTCTCCTCCCTGCGGGTGGTGGAAGCTTTGCGATGTTGGGCGATGTTGTGGTGTCCCGGGATGGTGCTTTTGGCATCCCTTCGGCCGATGAGCCTTGCGTGTTCACAGACCAGGCGATGGTGGTCATAGACGCGGACTGTGTCGTAGGTTTTGTGGACTTCCACACTGCGCCCGCAATACTTTTGTGGAACGGAGTAGCGGTTGGTGTCAACGGTGACAAATCCTGAAAGATCCACGGTTCGTTGAAGGGACACGTAAATGGGGGCCCTGACAGGGGGCATGGTCTGGAGGTGGGGTTTTTCATTGACGAAAGCCTGACAGGGGCTCATCGAGAGGCTGCGCTTGGGTTTGTGGTTGGCGATGGTGTCGCACCAGTTGCGGGCTTGTTCGTTCAGATCCTGCCAACTTTTGAATGTTCGTCCGGGAAGGAAACTGTTTTCGATATAGTGAAAATTACGTTCAACGATCGCTTTTCGATCCGCATGGCCGATGGCGTGGGGGACAAAACGCATGGAATAGATGCGGCCGAAAGCCTCCATCTCGGGGGCGATGGTTGCATCGGGCCCGCTTCCGTGTGCCACGATCACCGAGGTGTTGTCGATGATGACAACGGGGGCTACGGCATCGAGATAGTCCAGGGCGTCTGCCAGGAAACACTTGGCTTCGAACCTGGTGAAACAGGGGTAGTACTGGAAGAAGAGCATGCGGCTGAAAGCGAGGGCAAAGG
>CAYXDR010000589.1:0-1892 GCA_964463515.1 uncultured Desulfobacteraceae bacterium
TTCATTACCTTGATGAATCCGTAAAAAAGACCCCAAAGCCGTCATTTCCCGATGAGAACTTGTTTCGGGAGGTGAAGATAGACGGGATGTTTTGACTTTTTACGACCTCATCAATTGTAATGCCATACTATTTTTACTTTGTGAGAGTTGAGATTAATGGTTATTATAATAATAAACTTTATAATTCTTGGGATTATTATTTATTATGAAAAGACGAACCTGAGGCTAAATCTACCAGAATCGAAATCAGATTTCGGCGTCAGGCCTGAATGTATAGGTATATATCCCGAATGTTTTTGCTTTTTTTGTTTTACTATACTAAAAATAATATTTATTATTATATTTTTTGCCACAGTGTCAAGATAAAATATTGGTCCTTGCTATAGATAATAAGTGTATTTGTCACATTATTGTTGTATTGAAATTTTAGATGTATCATAGATGTTGTTCTTTTTTTCTATGAAAATGGATACAAATGCACTTCTATTAAAAATAATTTACGGTTTCGCTGTTATTTCAAAAAACCAATCTCTTCTAGTGTCTTGTCAACTTTGTAATGTCGTAAAAAGTGTGCAATAATTCGTTCATAACGTAATCCGTGAGGAATGGATATGAAGACATTCTTTGTGACCTTGGATGAAGATGAACGTCGTCATTTAAAGAGGTTAACCTTGATCCTGTTGGTTTGCTTGAAGTGAAATCACCAATGGAGGTCGGCTTATGAAACGTTGGCAGTACAGTGTTATTATCCTCATTATGTTTTCTATCGTTGGTTGTGACGGCAACCCGGATTCGAAAGGCCTGCCGACACGAAAGCTTCAGGCGATTGTAAACGAAGGGGTGGCCGATGGGCCGGTGCCCGGGGCGATTCTCGGAGTTCAGATCCCTAGCGGCATCTGGATCGGCGCGGCAGGCGAAGCCGACACGTCCGCAAGCATCCGGATGACACGGGATATGCAGGTTCGCCTGGCGAGTGTTACCAAACCGCTCACCGCTGTGCTTGTGATGAAGCTTGTGGAGGATGGGGTTTTAGCGCTTGATGATACGGTGGAAACATATCTGCCGGGGCAGATTCCCAGTGGTCATGAAATGACTCTCCGGATGCTGCTCAATCACAGTGCTGGAATTAGTGATGCCACTGCGCGTACACAATTCTGGGAGGAGGTTTATAATGATCCCGGCAGAAATTGGAGCAGCGAGGATGTCCTTTCTATTTCCATGCCGGAAACCCCGGTTTTCACTCCGGGGACGGCATTCAGTTACAGCAATACCGGCTATTACCTGCTCGGCATGATTATCGAAGCTGTTTCAGGTACGAAGGTTTCGACGCTTTTCCAGAAAGAGATCGCCTCCCCAGCCGGTCTAAGCCGTACGACCTTGACCCGGAGTGGCGTGCTCGAAGAGCCTTGCGCAAACGGCTATGCTTGGGTGTTTACAACCCAGGAGGTCAAGGCGACAGGGGGCTGGAACTTCTCCTGGGACTGGACCGCCGGTGCTGGAGTCTCTACGGCGGTCGATATGTTGCGGTTTGCCGATGACCTTTTCAGCGGCTGGATTCTGCGGCCGGAAACCGTTGAGTTGATGATCGATCAGAGTTCCTTCGCCCCGGGAGCATCGTACGGGCTGGGACTGGGCGTCCTTTCTGCAAGCGATCCAGAAAATCCATTTGGGGCTACGTTGATCGGATGGTCCGGTGAAAATCCAGGTACGGCAACCCTATGGTATCATCTGCCGGATTATGATACGACGATTTTCGTGGCTGTCAACAGGAACGATATCGCCGAAGGCCCTGGAAAGGAACCTCCTGTCAACGGGGGGGCGACGGCTTTCGATATGTTAGCGAAAACCTGGGATGTCATCAAGCCATCCGGAAATGGTCCTTTTGCCCAATC
>CAYXDR010000590.1:0-1873 GCA_964463515.1 uncultured Desulfobacteraceae bacterium
GGGAAAGTCAGTCCGATTTCCGGCATAGCAACCAACCGGATGAGCAATAATTATTGTTGAATCATAGCAACAGTCTATACTCCAGTATCAACCCCACAAGCGTCACCCTATAGATCGGCAAGGCTTTTAATAAAGGGTTTGATAATAACACGTAACTCAGGGAAAATGAACCACCTTCGCGGCATAAGGCCGAGCATTCATCTGAGAGCTTTTGATACCATGCTTGGATGCTTGTTTTTTCCAGCCCATCGCCGCAAAAGAAATGAACATTCTGCGCCAGAGAAAAAAGGGGGCCATTGGTATTGGAGACCTTTCCAAGCCTTGAACGGTTTGCTGTGAGATTCGCCCTTTTCGATTTAAGATCGAAGCGGCTTCTTTCAAGGCGTTGATCACATGAGGAACAGGGGGCCCTTTGCGCTTCTTTTCTGTCAGGGGTTGCCCGTGCACCAGGGCCTCACCTGCTCCGAGGGCGAGGCTTCCTGCCCAAATCATCCCTGTGTTTTGAGCAAAATTCCGACAGATGGCCAAAGCCGGGGCATTCTGGTGGGCCTCCGGAAAGCCGTTGTTGATGATAGGAAAAAGCCTCGGGGTCCTGGAACTCAAAAGACCTGTCCTTCCGGAATAAAGAACCTCGAGGGTTTGCGTGACGAGTGCTGGCAGCGAGTCGACGTATAGAGGGAAAGCTGGCACAATTAAATCTGCCTCATCAACAAGGGAGCGCAATTCCTTCAGGCCTTCATCCCTGAATACCCGCGGCCTGAGTTTCAACGTTTTTGTCGACCAGCCCATTTCTGCCAAACACCCTAGGAGATATCCTCCAAGGACTTCCGAGGTGCTGGCACCGCTTTTGGGGCTTCCAATCAACAACAAGGCACGACGGCTCGGGGGAGCTCCAAAATCCGTCTTATCTCCCTCGACAAGCTCGGCCATCATGGAAGCGACGACCCTTTTTTCAGGAACAGGATCCTTCCTTGTCACCAGTTCTTTGCCTTTTTTTCGCAGCAGATCATCGTCAGTGGTACATAACACCTCCGCCGCATAGCTTGGACAATGAAAATTGATGGCATTGCGCCCTACCACGGTCCTGAAAATCCGGGCGGAGTTTTCATCATATTGCTGCTGCACCCCTATCCCAACCAGCCTTGGGTAACGCGTGTAGCGCGGCCGGTGGTGAACCTCTCCAAAACGCATCATCATGTTAGGATGGATCAGAGGGATGAGCCGATCCACGATGTATTTCAGGGCTGCCGAATACCCTCCGAAAACCACGGTTGACAGAAGCACCAACGTGTGACTGTTGATTACATCCCTTGCGATTTCTCGTCCTGCATCTTTGTGGATGCATTCCCCGGGGGTTTTTACCCAGCACCCGAAACATCCAATGCAATGGGCGATCTTGATCTTCTCCATCGTATGGACGACCACCGTGTAACCAGCACTCTCATAGGCTTCAATGATCCGTTCCTTTACGTGACATCCCGCAAGGTCGTTGGAAACAGTTCCGTCCAGTATCGTTGCCTTTTTTTCTTCCATGGCTTCTCACCTGGTTTTAGAAACCACATTTTCATGCCCCGGAGAAGCGGCTTCCCGCATTCCTGGCCTTGTTCAGTTCCTTTTCGGAAATCTCAGGATTCTTTTTGGTGCCCGGTTTCACAATCTTGCCGATGATTTTACAGCCCCCATAACGCAGCACCTCCCGAACGGCCCTGATCGCTCCCCGGCTCTCCGGAAAAATCCGGTCAAATGGCCATGGCGTTGTACAAGCGGTCACGATAACCGCTTCTTTCCCCTTTTGTCTCGGAAGGGGCATACCGTTCGACTTCTCCCCCATAAACACAGGCACATTTCTGTCAAAGAGGCACTTGGGTTGTGT
>CAYXDR010000591.1:0-1873 GCA_964463515.1 uncultured Desulfobacteraceae bacterium
AGGGACATCGTTATTTTGACTTTTTACTGTGGCATCACAATTGACGGCCCTGCGGGGGATTCCCCCGCAGGGCCGCGGCATTTACTGCACCTCTTTTATCCAGTCCGTCGATCTGATCCATTTATTGTAGATTCTGTCGTAGCGGCCGTCATTCTTGATTTGCTTCAGGAAGTGGTTCAGCCAGTTCATGAAATCAGGATCCCCCTTGTTTATAGCCCAGGCAAGGGGTTCATAGGTGAACGGTTCGTCGAGGAACACCAGCTTTTCTCCGCCCTGCTGAGCCATGAAAACCACATTGTATGGAAGATCGTAAACAAAAGCCGCGGCCCTTCCGTTCACCACTTCCAGGGCGGCTTCGGTTTCCGTTTCAAAGGACTTGTAGGTGGCCTTGGGAATCATCCGCTTTACTGCCTGCTCTCCTGTGGTGCCGAGCTTGGATGTCACTATGTATTTGGGATCGTTAAGATCTTTATAGGATTTCACATCATCTGCATATTTTTTGTCCAGGAGAATAGTTTGCCCCACAATTATATAAGGGTCCGCGAAATTGATTTTCAGGTTCCGTTCCTGAGTGACGGTCATCCCGCTCATGATTATATCGAACTTGTTTGTCATCAATGCTGGAATGATACCGTCCCACGAGGTGTTTACGGGGGTGAATTTGACTTTCATCGCCTTGGCCATTTCCTTTGCCACATCGATGTCGAAACCCACGAAATTGCCTTTGGTGTCGGTCATTTCAAAAGGCATATAACCCGCTTCGAACCCCACCCGAAGCTTGCCGCTCTTTAAGATTTGTTCAAGCGTCGATTTCTTCGCCAGTTCGATGTCGGCACCGAAGGCGGCACCGGAAACCATGAAAAGCGCAAGACCAGCCATCAACAGAACTTTGGTTAAACGATTCATATTTTCCTCCTTTATGTTTAATGTTTGTACCCGGCCGGCTCTTTATTAAAAGGATTTGCCTTCGTCCAGCAATTCCTTTATCACCATCCTGGTCCCGCATGAAGGGCACTTGGGGATTTCCTCCTTGGGCATATAAATGATAAGGGTCTTTTTACACTTCGGGCACTGGACTTCTACCGCCTCGGATTTTTCTCTCATTTCAGACTCTCTCGGGGATGGGTGTATTCAGGCACATATTCCCGCTGACAAGGCCGGATCGACCTTCCTTGCGCCCGCGGCGGATCCTGTTCCATTCAAAGGGTGGCAATTACAGCAAAAGATGGTTGAAATTTTAGCCGAATTATTGACATGTTGAACTTTTCGAGAAATCAAGGTTCAAATCAACCGCTTAAGAATTTACTAATGGCAACCGGGAGTATAGTGGCAGCTCGCGCATGTGTCAAAACAAAATACAGGGATTTCAGCTGCGTTCTTGTTTTCACCGCTATTATTTTTGATGGCCTGGTACGAATCAAAACAACGATGTCCCTCGGGGCCGGGGGGCTCGGTTCGAGAGATTGATCGTTCATTAATTTTTCGTTTTCGTTGTCGTGATCAATGAACGCCGGAACCGTATTAGCTGTTAGGCTAGGGCGCCCTTTGAGCAAAACTGCAGTATCTCTCGCCCGTTCGCTGCGCTCACTAGAGCCGCAGAGAACCGCAGAGACAACTGCAAAAAAGAGCTCGCGGAGCGGATTGGGAGGTGAGTAGCAGGGCACGGCTGTATGGGGGAACGGCCAGGGCCTTCAATCGTGCAAGCACATCTCAGTCCCCGGCCGTGCCCCCATCCTTCCCAGTGCCGTGTGAACTGCAACACGGCACATCCGTGCCCATGGGGCCTTTGAGTGGAGTGGGTGGTATTCACGCTCAAGGAAAGAGGTAAAGAGAGCCAACAGAGGTCTCTACCAAAGGGTTTTCCCCTGCGATC
>CAYXDR010000592.1:0-1867 GCA_964463515.1 uncultured Desulfobacteraceae bacterium
ACAGCGTCGGTCCCTGAGACCCTCCGGCCGTGGTCAATTCCGTCGATGTTCCGGAAGAGCTGCGCAGGAGGATGACTTGGGTTCAGGCCAGGGAATCCAAGTTGCAGATAGATTCTATTATCGAAGATCTGCCGTCGCTTTTTGGGGAAACCAAGCGGGGATTCGACCGCATCGACAGGATAATCCAGAGTATGCGCAGATTTTCTCACGTAGACCGAGACGAGGAGTTTATTCCGTTCTGCATCAACAAGGCAGTGGAAAACACCCTCGTTATCGCCAGAAATTCATACAAGTACTGTGCTGATGTACACAAGGAGCTGGGGTGCGTCCCCGACGCATTGTGCCTGCCAGAGCAGATTCACCAGGTGATCCTCAACTTGATCATCAACGCGGCCCATGCCATCAAAAGCCAAAACCGCCCGGATAAAGGAGTTATCAGGGTCTGTACCGGTAAAGACGGCGATTTCGTTTTCTGCCGCGTGTCGGACGACGGACCGGGCATTGGCCCTCAAAACCGCACCCGGATTTTTGACGCCTTTTTCTCCACAAAGCCTCAAGGCGAGGGCTCCGGGTTGGGGCTGAGCATCTCCTACGATATTGTAGTCAATAAACACAAGGGGATGTTGTCGGCTGACTGTCCGCAGTCAGGCGGGACAGAGTTCACGATGCAGATCCCTATAGGATTCAGCAATCCAGGCTAGGATCATGAAACTGAACCACAACGTCGATATTTTGTTCGTGGATGACGAACCGGCCATCCTGAGCGCCGTCAAGCGGCTTCTCCGGAGCAGTCCATATAATATTCTCCTGGCCGTTAGTGCCGCCGAGGCATTGGAAATAATGGAAAAGCGGCGTGTCGAGATACTGGTTACGGATCTGAAGATGCCGGGCATGGACGGGCTTTCCCTTCTGCAGATAGTAAAGAATAAGTACCCGGATACAATAAGGATGGCGCTGAGTGCGGTAACCGCGGCCGGGCAGCTTCTTCCCTGCATCAATTCCGGGGAAATTTTCAGGTATCTCACCAAGCCCATTGATCCCGGAGACCTCCGAACCGCATTGAAAAATGCAGTCGAATACTACCTGGTGCGCAAGGACCGGATAGCGCTGGTCAATGAACTTCAGGATAAAAACCAGAAATACCGCCGGGCTTTTCGTCGTCTCATGGAGGCGAAGTCGCGCCAGGAAAAGCTCGTCGGGGAGTTGCGCGGTGCAATGGAGCGGATAAATCAGTTGAGCGGCCTTCTTCCCATATGCACGGGCTGCAAAAAGATCCGGGACGAAAACGGACAGTGGCATGAAATAGAGGTTTACATCCGGAATCACTCAGATGCTGACTTCAGCCACGGCCTTTGCCCCGATTGTATGAAAAAATATTACCCGGAATATTATGAAAAGATTCAGGCAAGAAAGAACAGTTTCACCACGAAGAGCACGAAGGGAGACGAAGGATGAAATTCGATGAGCTTTCTAACCGGGTGATTGGCTGTGCGATTGAAGTTCACCGAGAACTTGGACCAGGCTTGCTCGAATCGACCTATGAGCAATGCTCGATGGCCTCGTAAAAGTCAAAATATCCCCTCTATCGTCACCCCCCCCGACACAATTTTGTGTCGGTGGGTCCAGTCATTCCAACAACTTATGGATTCCGGCCTATGCCGGAATGACGGCTTGGGGACTTTTACGAGTCCATCAAGAAAAGATCTTTAATCGGCCTGGCTATCCACAAAGGCCCATCTCCTGTTAGGCTAGAGCCCATCCGCAAATACCGGATGGAAACTAGGCTAGAGCGCCCTTTGAGCAAAACGGCAGTATCTCTCGCCCGTTCGCTGCGCTCACTAGAGCCGCAGAGAACCCAGAGAACCGC
>CAYXDR010000593.1:0-1863 GCA_964463515.1 uncultured Desulfobacteraceae bacterium
GCATCGCAAGGCGATGCTCAGTCCCCAGTCACTTCGCAGCAGCCTATGAGCAACGAACTTGATTAAAGGCGCAACGGCAGTTCGTTGAAAGACTGAACGACTCGAATATTATACCGAAAACCATTCTGATCGGCAGCTGGTGTCTGCCGCTCTATCCATCACAAGATATTCAAGTAATCGGCCTCAAACGCCATTTGCCACGGAATGACAGGGATATCCCCTGCCATGTAGGGCCGCTCTGCAGTGCTGATGCACAAGGGCGTCGCGTAAGGGTAATCGGCAGTGAACGATTTCAGCCCCTTGAGATCTCCGGAATGAACGATTGGTACAGACTTAATTTCAATTGCGAAAACCCTGTTTTCTCTTTCCAGGACCAGGTCCACTTCAGCTCCATGGGATGATCGCCAGTGGAAGATGCGGAAGAATTGACGGCCATAGGTCAACAGTCGATAGATCTCGAGGATAATAAAATGCTCGAAAAGGGTCCCGTAAACCGTGGGTGAGCTGATGGCAGACGGGTATGACCTTCCCGTGAGGCTGTTGATGCAACCCAGATCAAAAAAATAGTATTTTGGGTGAACCACAAGACGTTTTCGAGCGCTCTTCAGGTAAGGCTCAAGTTTCAATGCAACAAGGGTGTCTGCAAGGATCTCGTAATACCCCTTGATCGTTTTACTGGTAACCCCTGCTTCTCTGGAAATGGTGGAAAAATTGACGATCCGGCCGCTTTGGTCCGCAGCCAGGTCAAGAAATCGACTGAAGGCGGAGATATTCCTTGTAAGCGCTTCATCAAGGATCTCTTCTTTGAGATAGGTTGCGGTATACGCTTGAAGGGTATGAAATGCATCTTCATCCCCTTCTTCCACAATCGGGGGAAGGCTGCCCTTCAGCAGGACCGTACCCAGTTGAAAATCATCACCCAGTTCCACGTGCGTTAACGGGTGCAGCCGAAACTCCCAGGCCCTTCCTCCCAGCATGTTGACGGATGCCCTTTTCAACTTGCGGGCGCTTGAACCGGTCATGATAAAGGAGACTTTCTTCGGATACTTATCGATCAACAAATGGATTTCATCCAACAGTTCAGGCGCCTTTTGGATTTCATCGACAAATACAATACTAGGAGGGCCGGTTTTTGCAAGAAAGTCTGTTTCTCGTCTCAGCAATTCGGGATTTTTCTTGTACTTGAGCAGCACATCGGTTTTTAGCAGATTGATTTCCATGTGCGCTTTGCCGGTCAGGAAATGCCTGATGAGGGTGCTCTTGCCTGTTTGGCGGGGGCCGAACAAGAAAAAACTCTTTCTTCCGACCGGAAGTTGTATGATTCTTGAAATCATGATTCAATTTTACCGTGTAAAATTTACCTGCCACGTAAAATTTTTGGTTCACCCGGTTTTTGCGTTCATAGGGGCTGAAAAAATGGACAATCAGGTTATTCTACTTGTGGAAGCGAATTTCAGCGGCACAAAAGGACAGCCATTTACCGATATGCCGGGCCATTTCAAAGGCAGTGCGGACGAAGTTTTCCACATGAGGCTGGGCGATAATTTCGAGCGTGCCGTTTTCGTTTCCCCCTGAATGCTGTGCTTCGTTATACCGGGGTCCTGACCTGTACGATTCATTGTAAAGATGAAGAGCCCGAAGAATGCGCCCTTAATGCCCGGCCTGCGTCAGGCTGATGGCAGGAAAGGCCGTGTTCGATGTGCCATGAAGAACCGCTCGCAGCCTCTGGACATCAAAAAGGAAGGTCTTCTTCCGGCAGATCTTCATCCTCAAATGCGATCATTTCATCCTGAATATCGCAAAAAACAGCCAGTGAATCGGTTATATTCTTTATAATTCGGCTGTAAAGTTCCTTTTCGTTCA
>CAYXDR010000594.1:0-1862 GCA_964463515.1 uncultured Desulfobacteraceae bacterium
GGTCACGGGGAGGGGTTCACCGGGACGGACGGGTACGTTCACGCACAACGCTCAGCGACCGATTTCAATCTACCACGCGCTGCAGGTTGATTCCGAATTTTTTGATGCGGTTCCAGACTGTTACCCTTGACACACCCAACAAACGAGCCGCTTCGGATTGATTCCCGCGCGCCTTTCTCAAGGCTTCAATCAATGCCGATTTCTGGTTTTCATGTGCATCAATCAGGATTCCGGGAATCGGTGGATTTGATTCCCGGGGGCTTTGCATCCGGGAAATGTTAGGCGGAAGGTGGCAGGGTTGGATAAGGGGTTCATGGCAGGTGACGAAAGCATATTCAAAAGCACTTCTCAATTCCCTCACATTTCCGGGCCAATCGTGATTCATCAAAAAGGACATGGCTTCGTTGCTGATTCCCTGGATTGACTTATTGCTTTTTATCTGTGTTTTTCTGAAGAATGCGTCTGCGAGCAACGGAATGTCTTCCACGCGTTCCCTCAACGGCGGCAGCCTTATGGGAATGACATTTATTCGAAAAAACAGGTCGTTGCGGAAAAGACCCTCCTGCACAAGGCTTTTTAAATCCTTGTTTGTAGCGCTGATTATCCGTACATTCACCGGAATGGATTTGTTGTCTCCCACACGTTCAACAACCTTTTCTTCCAGCACCCTGAGGAGTTTCACCTGCATGGAAAGAGGCAGATCCCCGATTTCATCGAGAAAGATATCTCCCCCCCTTGCCGATTCGAACCTACCCTCCCTTGACCGATAGGCACCGGTGTAAGCTCCCTTTACGTGGCCGAATAATTCGCTTTCCAGCAGGAATTCATTAAAAGCCGCACAATTGACCTTCAAAAAGGGTTTTCTTTTTCGTTCCCCCAGTTCATGGATCGCCCTTGCCGCGAGTTCTTTGCCCGTTCCGCTTTCACCGTAAACTATTACGGGCGCATCGGATTCCGCGGCGCTTGCAACAAGATTGAAAACGCTTTGCATGGAAGAAGAAACGCCTATCATCCCGCAGAACCCTTCTTCAAGGAGGAGCTGTCTCTGAAATGAATTGATTTGGTGATCTTTTTGGACAAGTTCGGTGACATCGGTCAGCGTTTCAACCGCACCGATGACGTCTCCATTGGAATCATGAAGAAGGGATGCGTTTTTTACAACATGAATTTTTTCTCCATCCTTTCTCTGCAGTGTGCACCTTCGCATTTTAAGTCTTCCCGTTCTGAAAAGGATGCACCAGTGCTCGCCTTGAGCATCGCGGGCGATTTCGCAGACATCACAGTTCAAAGCTGAGCAATGGTGACCCACCAGGTCGTTGCCGCTGTACCCCGTGATAGTCTGAATCGCCCTGTTGACGGAAACGATCACTCCCCCACGGTCCACGACCATTAACCCGTCCTGGATAGTGTCAACCACGGTTTTCCAGTATAGGTTCAGCTCCTGCTCGAACATTACCCGCCCCTTTTTACATGTGTTTAAATATCTTAACACAATTCGTGGATTTTTTCCAGCCGTGAAAAGCGGGACCCACAAAAAATTACAGTTTATGTAAACAGTACCTTCTCTGATTTGTCGGTGCAGGAATCAGTATCGAGGTCGAAAGAATTTCCGGATGGACACTCGGTGAAATAAAAACGACAGGTTTCAGACAAATACTGTGGATGCCTGCTGGAAATACAGCCTCGACCTGATGGGACGCATTGCCCGCAGGGTATAGATAGGAGGATAGAAAACAGGAATACATAAAAAATGATGAAGCCGTAAGAAGTCGAAATGACGATGTCTTTCGAGGTCGGGATCGCTATTGGCATCGGTATCGGAAGCTGATCAACTCTCTTTTCGACCCCGATACCGATTCCGA
>CAYXDR010000595.1:0-1862 GCA_964463515.1 uncultured Desulfobacteraceae bacterium
GCCATGGCCTTCATGCGTAACAGTGGGTACCGAGGCGTGCCTCTTTTGATATCGCACGAGCGCAGGGGGAAAATGGTTGTGCTGCGGGGAAGAGACGAAATCCTCAAGTATTTATTGGAAAACAACCACGTGATTTTACGAAACCAAGCCGGGGCATCGAACCATCGGGGTTGACAAAACCATATTTCTGGTTATAATCCCCGCATTTTAGATAATCAAATTCAACAAGTTACCAATCATTCGATCGAAATGAACACCGTCCGGACAGCTTACCGCAGCTATCCGGAAACCGCCTCCCCGGGAACGGAGTATGGCTGAACCGTTTGGCCCAGGCCTTCGGCAGGACGGGGGAGCTTGAACCTACAGCGTTGAAAGGGTCTGAATAGATGATAGAAGCCCGGCGGCTGCACAAAAAATTCGGCCACAAAACAGCCGTAAACGATGTCTCCTTCACCGTAGAAAAGGGTGAAGTCCTGGGTTTCCTTGGGCCGAACGCAGCAGGAAAATCCACTACGATGAGGATGATAACAGGTTACCTGCCGCCCACCTCGGGCACGGCGGTCATAGGTGGCTGCGACATCATGAAACACGCTCTCGAGGCCAGAAAAAAAATCGGCTACCTTCCGGAAAACGCTCCAGTCTATCATGACATGGACGTTTACTCGTTTCTGGACTTCATCGCCTCGGTAAGGGGGTTTTCCGGAAAGCTCAAAATCCGCACAATCGAAGAAACAATAGAAAAATGCTTTCTTACCGATGTTCGCCGCCAGATGACTTCCACCCTTTCCAAGGGATTCAAGCAGCGGGTCTGTTTTGCCCAAAGCATACTTCACGACCCGGATTACCTGATCATGGACGAGCCCACGGACGGTCTGGATCCCAACCAGAAGCACGAAGTCCGGCTTATGATCAACCAAATGGCCGAGGACAAGGCGGTGGTGCTCTCCACGCATAATCTGGAGGAAGTGGACGCCGTCTGTACCCGGGCGGTAATAATCGCACAGGGCGGAATAGTGGCTGACGACAGCCCGGCAAGGCTCAAAGCCCTGTCCCCTGTTCACGGCGCGATCCGGGTGGCCCTGCCAAGCTCGGCCGCCCGCACTCTCAGGGAAGGAATCGAAAAGGTGGACGGCGTAAGCCTGACCGAAATGCTCGAAGACGGGGCTCAGACCTGCCTTTTGAGAATTGTACCCGTAGACAGGCTCAAACCGCCTGCAGACGGAGTTCTCGAATTCTTGCACGCGAACGGAATGCGGCCGGAATTTTTCACGACCGAAGAAGGGCGCCTGGACGAAGTTTTCCGGATGGTGACCTCGTACGGAACGGCTGCATCCTCTCAGGAGTTGTAATGGCTGGATTCACATCAGTGACGACCGCGATCATAAAAAGGGAGCTGGGCGGATATTTCGGCTCTCCTGTCGCATACGTATTCATAATAATTTTCCTGATGCTGAACGGATTTTTTACCTTTTCGGTAAGCCGATTTTACGAAGCCGGGCAAGCCGACCTCAGGGCGTTTTTCCAGTGGCATCCATGGATTTTTCTGTTTCTCGTGCCTGCCGTGGCCATGAGGCTGTGGGCCGAAGAACGGCGCACCGGCACCTTGGAATTGATTATGACGCTGCCAGTGTCCCTGTGGCACGCTGTCACGGCAAAGTTTCTGGCAGCCTGGCTTTTTCTCGGCCTGGCGCTGGTTTTGACCTTTCCTCTGATCATCACGGTGGCTTACCTGGGGGATCCGGATATGGGCTCCGTTCTGTGCGGTTATATGGGCAGCTTCCTGTTGGCGGGTGCATATCTGAGCGTGGGCAGCATGACACCGCGTCGGTGTCCACGACGACCTCGTAGGAGATCGCGGCGAC
>CAYXDR010000596.1:0-1836 GCA_964463515.1 uncultured Desulfobacteraceae bacterium
AAAGGCTGCCGATCAACGTCCGATACCGATCCCGATAGCGACCCCGACCCCGAGGAACACGACGTCACGAATTTCGAATTTTTACAAAATTTACGCCAACGGTTCCAAATAATTTCGGACCTCAGCTGCGAGCTCTTTCGGGGCCACCAGCATGGATTCCTCCACGCTCGCGGCATCCGGATAGTCACCATACGAAAATCCACGCCCGTCCATCCTGTACAGACCGATTCCGCAGGCCTCGCCTATCACGAAGGCGGCAGCCAGACCCTGGTAGGATTCATTGAAAATAACGGCCCCTTCGGCCCGGCCGGTGGCAACATAACAGATATGAGCTCCCGAACAGCCCAAATTGAGGATCTTACCCGGAAAACTGGGGCGATACCGCCTGTGGAACCGTGAATTTACAAGAAGCACGCTTTCATCGTCGATGGAATCACGCTCCAGCCCGGGGACACGTTCCCCGTTCCACAAACCCGGCCCACCTGCTTCCGCACAAAAAACATCTCCGGTCGCCGGCATATGGAAAATGCCGAGAACAGGCCAATTGTTTTCGAGCAGTGCCAAAGACATGCCCCAAATGGGGATGCCGCCTTGAAAATTCGCCACCCCGTCAAGGGCATCGAAAATCCAGACATAGCGTTTCTCATCATGAGTGTATTCGTTATCCACTGCCATCCTGTCATCGAAAAGTCTGTGTTCGGGGTATATCTCACCAAGCCTTTCGCCGAACTTCTCCGTGAGCTGAAGCTCAGCCTCGGTCACAAGCGATTCGTCGAATTTCATGCCGGGGCGCCCCTTGCCATAGTATTCAAGGGCCACGTTCCCCATGGATTTGACCATTTCCAGTGCATTCCGCATCAATTCCTCGATACCACGGCCTTTATCTCCCACACTCATCCCCCTTTCCTGCCTTATCGGCGCTGGAATCGGTACAGGTATCGGAGGCCGACCCCAGGCCCGTTGAAACGACGAAAATATTTTCATTTCATGATAAAGACGCCAAAACCTGCTCTTAAACAAACAATGTGCTTACCGATATGAAAGGCTTCTAAAGCCTATGCGGATTTATTCCGCTGGTCAAGACTTTCGCGGCCCGGTTTTTGTCATTACAGCCACAGTAAATCGAAAATATATCGAAAACTTCTTGACAATTCCCGCGGAAAGTTGTATCCGGCTTTAGACTCCGCTTATTTTAACTACGGGGTTGGTGTCCGTTTCAGTTCAAAGCGTTCGTAGACTCAAAATCAGGAGGAAAGAATTATGAAAAAATTGTTTGCAGTTCTCGCTTCCTTCGCCATCCTGGCGGCATTCGCGGTGCCGGCATCGGCTTCGGAAGGAGATGTCGAAGAACGGATCAAGGCCCTTGAGGAAGCCTTCCAGTGTTCCTGGAAATTTTACGGCCATGCCCGTATGACGACATTTTGGTATGATGACAACGCCGAAGCGACCGGCTATGGCTTCGACGACAGAGATCTTGACTGGAACCTGCAGGGCAACGCCCGTATCGGCGGTATGGTGACCCTGGGCGACGTATACGGCAGGTTCGAGTATTCCCATGGCGGCGGCAATGTCGGCCTTCGTCTGCTTTACGGAACCTGGAACTTCGGCCCCGGAAAACTCACCGTAGGGCAGGACTACACCCCCCTGACCTTCTGGGTGAGCGGTCAGGCTGCACAAGGCGATCTGTGTCTCCTCGGTTATGGCCAGCAGTATGACGGCCGTCAACCGCAGGTAAAGGTGCAGTTCGGCTCCTTCCAGTTTGCAGCTGTCAGGCCCAACACCGGCGTCGCCATTGACAACTGGAACACATTCGTTCCATTCAATAATGACACCGAC
>CAYXDR010000597.1:0-557 GCA_964463515.1 uncultured Desulfobacteraceae bacterium
CTTCCTCGTATTTGCTCCCAAATATGGCGTCCATTGGAGAGGGCGCATCCCGCAGCGGACCAAACGCCCCCGGTTGGGAGAGGGATGCTGCATGGGGGTCGCAGGGCTCTGCAAACCCAAGGGTTCGGCTCAGCTTCTCACAACTCTCTCGGATGACCCCTTTCAACGAACTGCCGGGAATGTACGGCCAGTTGCGGCCGTCTCTTCGGATGAAACGGTCGGTCAGAAGCCCCCCTTCCCCAGAGCCGATATGCCACTTGGACCCGAATTCAATTCTCAAATCAATGTGGATAACATGCTGCATATGCATCTCCTTGTATAACGTTAGCCCGAAACAAATCCCGTCAACTCCATTAAATCGACCATCACCGTATCGTCGTAATCGGATCCTTCGCGCCAGGGCATGGCCGCGACGCAGCCAAAGCGATGCAGGGCCTGCCAGATGGCTACTCGCTGATCCGGGTTCCGGGTCCTGGCAAATACCTTCATGCACTCAAGCATGCCGCCCACCTTTCCCAGGGAAGCTCCGCCGGCCCGACGCGAATCTCGGTGCCTCC
>CAYXDR010000597.1:567-1835 GCA_964463515.1 uncultured Desulfobacteraceae bacterium
GCACTTTTTGGGCCGCCAAATTGCGGGCACATTCGAGAAGCGCCTCTGCATCACTGAGCAGATACGGTTTCTGATAGAGTCGCAAAGGTTTTTCGCCTTCGAGGGTCAAATGGTTGTTTCTGCTGTCCGCGACCCTGAGCTGATTGAAGTGAGCCGATATGTGATAATCGATGCAGGAAGGGCACAAAAGCCCCTCATCGTCTCGACCCGAACCGGCCCGTTTTGCAGACGCCAGCAGCTCCTCTGCCTGATTGAGCATGATGGAAAAGGGGGTATGACTCCTGCCATAGGCGATCCCAATCGAGATAGACAATCCCTGATCGTTAAGGAAGTCCTTGAAGAAAGGGTCGCTTCCTGGCTCAGAGAACCTCTCTCTGGTTTTCTCTGAAAACCTCCTGGCGGCTGAAACGGCAAAGGGCAGGGCCGTTTCCGCTGTCAGATACACGAGCAGATCGTCTCCGCCCAAAAGCAGGATGTCGGCCGGGATTTTTCCGTCAACCGCCGGACAGTTTTCATAGAGGGCCTCATGACAGGCCTCGCGAATGGACTCATCCACGGTGTGAGAAAAGAAGCGGAACTGGTCCGGGGTTTGTATCTTTTTCACAAGTCTTCCCATGGCGTTTCCATCAGCGTATACAAGCGCGGTGTACCCCCTTTTTGCCAGACATCTTTGTCCAATGGCCTCGAAATCGCCTGGCCGAAGCGCAATGGCCGCATCCTGGGATATCCCCCGGGCCTGGAGGAACTGAGAAAACTCCTTCCACAGCCCTCTTTTCATTGCCCCGTATCGCTCCTTTTCACAACAGGCATGGCATAGCAGACGGGTCTCACCGCCATAAGCACTGGCGTCGGCAGCCATTCCAGAACAGCTCTGGCATTCACGCACAAAGCCGCTGTGAACAGGCGCAAAGGGTGTGAAGGCGACTTCTTCCTTCTCCCTTGTGAGCTGCAGGAATGCTGCTTCCCGCGATGGCCCGTAATCCGAACCGGCCATTCCGGCAGACCCTGAAATGAGCCTCAATGCGCCTTTGGATCGGCGGGTGAAAAGCGCTTTCAGCGCCATCAGGCAGGCGTCGAGGGTAGCTTTTTCGGCCTCGACGATAAACTGCCCTGCGCCGCCCCCTGCAAACACACAATCGACATGCTGGCTGCCCAGCTCTTTCTCCAGCAGTGCCGGCATGCGAGTCCGGTTCAGTTCGTCCAGCAGAGCGCTGGCGCCTCGGATTTCCACCAGACGATCCGTACCGAAAACATATTCCTTGATTCCG
>CAYXDR010000598.1:0-1831 GCA_964463515.1 uncultured Desulfobacteraceae bacterium
AAACTGCAGCGGGGTCCATTCATTCCAATAACTTATGGATTCCCCGACACAAGTTCTCGTCGGGAAATGACGGCTCCGGGACTTTTACGAGGACATCAAGTCAAAGCCGGTCCTCCAGTCGAGAAAAGGCGGAGCCGCCGTCCCCGCCGGAACCTTAAATCAGCATGGTATTTTCTACGAGTTCATCGGTGTTTTGTATGTTTACATTTCCGTTCTATTATATTATAGCCGCTGGAGGCTGGGGAAATCAGATTCAAAGTCTTTCTAACCATTTCTTACCGGCTGCAAATACATATCGGAGGTGAACCTTTCAATGCGGGATGTTGTGCGTGAAGGAGTTCGGAATCTCGTACCCTACCCACCGGGAAAACCTATAGAAGAACTCGAACGGGAACTGGGGATAAAAAATTCAATAAAACTGGCCTCCAATGAAAATCCCCTCGGTCCTTCGCCGAAAGCGATGAAGGCCATCATGGAAAAAATACCCTCGCTCCACCGCTACCCGGACGGCAGCGCCTATTACCTGAGAAATAAATTGAGCGAAACCTTCGGCGTGCCCTTCGAGCACATAATAATAGGCAACGGTTCCAATGAGCTTATTGAACTGCTGATCAGGACTTTTTTGACTGAAGGGGATGCCGCAGTCCAGGTGTTTCCGACCTTTTTGATGTATGAAAAGATCGTGGCGGGGGCCGGAGGGCGCATGGTATCCGTGCCTTTGAACGGCTGGAAGGCTGACCCGGATCGTGTAGCAGATGCTGTGACCAGTGATGTGAAGTTTGTTTTCATAAACAACCCGAATAATCCCACAGGCACGGCTCTTAGCCGCGATGAACTGTCGCATCTACTGGGTCGCTTACCCGATGATGTGATCGTGGTGCTCGACGAAGCCTACATCGAATTCGTAACAGATCCTTCCGTTGCCGACGGAACTTCGTTTATGGACCATCATCCAAGATTGTGCGTCTTGAGAACCTTCTCGAAGCTCTACGGTCTCGCAGGGCTCAGAATCGGCTACGGATTCGGGGCTTCGGGATTGATCGATTTCATGCACAGGATCAGGCAGCCGTTCAACGCCAATGCACTTGCCCAGGCAGCCGCCCTTGCAGCGCTAGATGACGACGAATTCAGACAAAAGACCCTTTCCGTTGTCAGGGAAGGACTGGACTTCTTATATGATTCCCTGGCCGGGATGGGGCTCGAATACGTTCCCACGCAAACCAATTTTTTCCTGATTAAAATTCCGGGTGGTGGAAAACCTTTGTATGAGTACATGCTCAAGCACGGCGTCATCATAAGGGCCATGGACAGTTACGGTTTGAAGGATTACATAAGAATTTCTGTTGGAACCTTGCCTGAAAACCGTCGGTTCATAGATACTTTGAGAAGGTTTATCTGAGAGTTTACAGTGGGCGAAGTAATCACAATCGACGGGCCTTCCGGGGTCGGGAAAAGCACAGTGAGCCGGTCGCTTGCTGAAATTCTCGGATACCTCTATCTGGACACCGGTGCCATGTACAGGGCCGCGGCTCTCACGGCATGCCGTCAATCTATAGGGCTCATGGATGAGCCTTTGCTGGCTGAGCTGTGCGCTTCCTTGGATCTGGGCTTCAGAAATCGTCGGGGTGAATGGCGGATTTTCATCGGAGACGAAGATGTTTCCAGGGCCATAAGAAGCCCCGAGATTGACAGTGCGTCTTCTCAAATATCTACGGTCAGGCAGGTCCGGGAGGCGATGACCGTCCTTCAGAGGAAAATTGCAGGCGCGTCTTGCCTTGTAGCGGAAGGAAGGGATATGGGCACAGTGGTGTTTCCAAATGCCCGGCACAAA
>CAYXDR010000599.1:0-1813 GCA_964463515.1 uncultured Desulfobacteraceae bacterium
TTCGTAATTCGCCATGTTTTCACCTCCTCTTCTACTTCATTGCCGGTACGGCGTCGAGGCCCAATGACGCCGGTTCGGTGGCCAGAGCCGGGCTGTTCAAGTCATCATGAGCCGGGAAGCCGCCCAGCGGTTCGGCTGTTCCTTCCGCATTGGTACGAATCGGGAACTTGAAGCGCTTGATGGACCCGTCCCGGAATTTCACGGTCCACATAATATCCTGGGATCCCCGAAGCGGCGTACAGCTTGCGCCGAGCGGGATAAAATCCGCATAACCGCGCACATCCATCGCCTGCTGGGGACAAATCTTGACACAGCACTGGCACTCCCAGCACATTGAAGGATCGCGGTTATAGGCCTTCATGGTCTCCTTGTCGAGGACCATCAAATCGTTGGGGCAGATATACATGCAAGCGGTTTTGTCTTGCCCCTTGCAACCGTCGCATTTATCAACAATGACATAACTTGGCATTAGAACACCTCCTGAAGTAACAAATTAAAGGACTTGACCAGGTATAAGCTTTAAAAAATAACGGGTACACCTCCTTCCTGTCGCCATCATTCCTATTTTTTCACGTCACCGGTAGCCGCTCCATGAAGCTTCACTTCCACTTTCTCCTCCAAATTCTGGTAGTAGTCCTGAAGAATTTTAACCACTTCAGGCCTGGAAAACTCAGCCGGGAGTTGTCCTCCCTCCGACAGGGTCTTGCGCACCAATGTTCCGGACAACAGCAAACGGTCGTCCTTACCGTGGGGGCAGGTTCTCATGGAAGCCATCCCTCCACATTTATAGCAGTGGAATGTCCAGTCGATATTCAGATTCTGGCATTTCAGCGCCCCCTCGGGGATTTCGTTGAATATCTTCTGGGCGTCGAACGGTCCGTAATAGTCCCCCACCCCGGCATGGTCACGGCCTATGATCATGTGGCTGCAGCCGTAGTTCTGCCGGAAAACCGCGTGCAGGAGCGCCTCCCTGGGGCCTGCATATCTCATCTCCATGGGATAGCCGCCCTGAACGACCGTTCCTTTCACAAACCAGTTGTCCACAAGCGCCTGGATGGCACGCACCCGGACGTCGGCGGGAATATCTCCGGGTTTAAGTTTCCCGACCAGCTGGTGTATATAAACGCCGTCCATTACCTCGACGGCGATCTTTGCAAGAAATTCATGTGACCGGTGCATGGGATTTCTCAGCTGAAGCGCGGCAACCCTTGACCATCCCATCTCTTCGAAAACCTTCCTCGACTCAACGGGGCGCTGGTAAATGCCGCTGAACTGCTCCGGATAATAGCTTTCGCTTATGACTTTAACCGGCCCTGCCAGGTTGTATTTTCCCTGGCCCATCACTTTGGCCACCCCGGGATGTTCAAGATCAGTCGTTCCGAACACGGACCTGCACTCGTGTTCTTTGTCGATTGTGTATTTCTCGGCAACCTGCATCGTGCCTATAATCATACCGGTCTCGCTGTCCAGAAGCGCTACTTCGTCGCCCTGATGGACATTTTCGTCGTCTGTGGACAGCGTTATGGGAATTGGCCAGAAAGTACCGTCATCCATGGTGAACTTGTCGCAGACCCCCTGCCAGTCCGCTTTTCCCATAAAGCCCTTGAGGGGGGTAAACGCACCGATTCCCAGCATTATCAGGTCCGATGTCTCCCTTGTTGTCATAGACACTATTTTGAGCCCTTTGGCGCGCTCCGCTTCTGCTTCGCGCTCTTTTCCCTCAAGCAACAAAGGCATCAGGGTTTCTTCCCTGCCATGAGGTGTAATAAGTTGCGCCATAAAAATTCTCCTTTCAGATATAAGGATTACCGCA
>CAYXDR010000600.1:0-1804 GCA_964463515.1 uncultured Desulfobacteraceae bacterium
GATTTATATGTCATTGCTCAGGCCAAGGTAAAGCATCCAAAATTTCCGGATCGTTTTTTCAATTCAGCTTTTTTGATAAACCCTGAAGGAGAGGTGATTCTTCAGAGCTACAAAATGCAGGTGTTCTGTCGGGAGCATTCGACCGTTCCCCATGACGTGTGGGATAAATGGCTGGAATTGTACGGCTACGAAATGGATTCCATTTATGCCGTCGCCGATACGAATATTGGAAGAATCGGGTTGATTTTCTGCCAGGAAGGGGATTATCCCGAACCCGCCAGGGGTCTTGCGATGAACGGCGCGGAAATCATTTACCGCTCAAGCGCTCCTGAGCCAGCTGTTTCAAGGGGGTGGTGGGAGGTTCAGAACAGGGCGAGGGCCCTCGATAATACCTGCTATGTGGTGGCTCCGAATGTGGCATCATACTTGGTGCACCCGGAAGGGACAGGACCGGTGGATAACTTCGGAGGCCAATCGATGGTCGTCCATTATGACGGGAGCATCCTGTCCTCGGTTACCGGCGGTGCCAGCATTTATGCCGGTGGCATCATTGATATAGAAGCTCTGCGGGAATATCGTGAAAAATCTCTTTTCGGAAATTGGATGAAGGATTTACGAACAGAACAGTACAAGCTTATTTATGAGACCCCTGTTTTTGATAAAAACCTCTGTATGGACAGACCGCCCTTGAAACATGGCCCTACAGATGATTTGTATCGGGAGAGTATAAGCAGGCTGGTAGAAAGAGATGTCTGGGCGAAGAGCTATAAAACCAAACTGAAAGAAAAGGCCGTCAAGTAGTTTTTTACGATTTCATCAACTTTTGACGGCTAATTGATGCCGGGCGCGAACATGGCCCGGCTTTTTGTTGACGGGTATAGTGAACGCCAGGCAAAAAATCAGGAACGGTACGATTTATTCATGAGGCAATACGCCGGGAATTATAATTGTCGCTGATCAGGCGTGAGGCTGCACGAAACAGGAGATGCAAACATGGCAGGTTACTCAAAGCTTTACGTTATCGGTGGCCAAGGGGGATTCATGGGCGCCGATGGCGTCAATCCTATCGAGTTTATGGTGCTGGTCGGTGATGCGGACCGCCAGTGGCTTGATCCCCAATACTTCGACAGGACCATCAAGCCGATCGGCAATTGAAAGTCATCATTCCGGCTGGACCAGACCACCCGGACTCCCTGCTGGATGCCTGTATCGCCTTTTGCCCTCGATACTTCAGAGACTGCTTCTCGTTCGGGGAGGTCGAATCAGCGCTTCGGGATGCGGAGCGTCTCGACTTTCACGCTCGGGCTGAAGACATTCCAACGGCTTGGGGCAAATTGCGCGAAGAGGCGAGGGCCGTGTTCACTGAAATGAGCATCTGGCGGGCCGAGATCGTGCCAATCGAACGGAGATAGGGAATGAATCTATCCGCCCTTGCTGGTCGCCAACTGTCCGATTTCGATCGTCACCAGCCCGGGCTGGTATTCGGGGAGCAGGATCTATCACTCACGCTGGCTCAAGCCTACGAGGTGCAGTTCGAGGTCGCTCGGCTGCGCGAGCAGCGTGGAGAGCGCGTCGCCGGTTACAAAATCGGCTGCATCAGTCGGACCATGCAGGCCCAACTGGGGCTGGACCAACCGGTCTTCGGGCACGTCTGGGAGACGGAGTGCCATCCCAGCGGAAGCGTGGTCGATGCGGCGCGGTACGACGGGCTGGCAATCGAGGGTGAGATGGCGGTGAGACTGGCCTCGGATGTCCCATCCGCTGACTGGCTGCGAGAGAACCTTGGTGCTCTCGGTGCCGGCTT
>CAYXDR010000601.1:0-1777 GCA_964463515.1 uncultured Desulfobacteraceae bacterium
ACAGCACTCCGGCAATGCCTCCAATCGCCGAGGATATGGTTGCGACGCTTATGGCTTCGAGCGCTCTTCCCTGTTTTGACAGGGGGTAGCCTTCAAATGCCGTGGCAATCGACGACGGAGTCCCGGGCGTGTTCACCAGTATGGCAGCAAAAGATCCGCCGTAAATGGCACCCATATAGATTGCGCCGAGCGCCACCAATCCAAGCAGCGGCGGCATCGTGAAGGTGAACGGAAGAAGCACTGCAAGCGCCATGGTTGCTGTAAGCCCTGGCATCGCCCCCACGAACAGGCCGGCTGAAACCCCAGCGAAAACTATCAGGATCACCACTGGATCGGCAAGTTGAAGGAAGGCATCGAGAAAAATATCCATTCATGAACCTCAATAAAAATTTATAACTGAAAAGGTATTTATCATGTTTAGTAAAAATGAGTGGTGCTTTTCCCGTCTGCGGTTGCGAAAACGGGAAAAGCGACTGCATTGTTACAATAAATACTAATTCAATCACTTCTTTTTAGCTTTTTCAGCGGCGATTTCCTTGAAAAGATCGGAATATCCTGCTTCCATTTTTTCAATCAGCTGAAGCGCATCCTCACCAGTTTCGTAGGTCATCACGAATCCCAGTTTGTGTTGCTTTTCGGTAATTATTTTGTTCGTTTCGATAAATGCATTGGCAAGCACTTCGATAATTTCCGGAGAAGTCCCTTTGGGTGCGGCTACGCCGCGGAAGGCACCGCCCACGATATCGTAGCCCAATTCTTTAAAAGTCGGCACATCCGGAAGGGTGTCCATCCGTTCGTCCGCTGCAACGGCGAGCGCCCTCATTTGATCCTTGTACTGAAGGGCAAGCATCGAGAAACTCATCGCAGCGGTGTTGTGGCCGCCTAGCAAGGCGGGTACGACCGGGCCCGTTCCTGTATGAGGGATATAGGTGACTTTGATATCCGCGGCGCGTTCCAGCCGTATGCAGTCAAGATGATTCGCGCTGTAGGTTCCGCTGCCGCCAACGCTGGCAGCTGCAGGATTTTCCTTTGCAAACTTGATGAAGTCGTCAAGAGTTTTTATCGGGCTGGTTTTGGGAACAAGCAGGGCATGCGGCGTAAAATGAAACCACATGATAATATCCCAGCCGTATGTCTTGTAACCGGCATCTTTACGCATCAGAGGTTGACCGATGATGTGAGGGATGTTGATGCCGATGATGGTATAGCCGTCGGGCTTGGCCGTGCGCTGAAATTCACTCCATGCGACAGCACCTCCCCCCCCGGGTTTATGGGTGATATTGATCGGGACACCTAGAATTTTTTGTAGATGACTTTCCTGTAGGCGTGCTGTTATGTCAGATTCACCCCCAGGGTTAAATGGTATAATATAAGTTATCGGGTTTTCGGGGTACTTTGCTTGCACAAGGCCGGAGCCCAACATCAGGAAAGCAGCAAGCACACACAGAACAAAAACGCTTTTAGTTGGTTTTTCCAATTTCATGATTATTCCCTTTCTTTTTTTGAGGTTTAGGTTTTATAGAAAAACACTAAAGAGCAAAACTCTAATAGAAAAATTTCATAATGAATAAGAGAGCAGTCCAGTTAGTGTTTATTTTCCCTTTCGAAGAGCGATGGTTGTTGATGAAATAACAGTATATTCTTTATTGGGAAATTTTGCAGTTGTGTCAAGCGGAAAATGTCATCTCCATTCATCCCTTTTCTCCAACAGTTCTTTCAGGTATGATGGCCTCGTAAAAAGTCGAAATATCCCCTCTATCGTCACCCCCCAACACAA
>CAYXDR010000602.1:0-1763 GCA_964463515.1 uncultured Desulfobacteraceae bacterium
ACAAACAGGAAAAAGCAACACAAACCGTTCTGGAGCAGGCGGAAGTTCTCTGTAGAGAGTGGACCGAGAGCTGAACCAGGGGAGAAACGCAAATTCAATGATGAGCGATGAAGTAGCACTTTGTTTCAATGACACCCAGGCATGTAGCCAGGATGATCCTGACCTGCTTGATCCCCAGGCGAAAGGGGATTGATTGATGACAGGAGAAACTTCACTTGATTAAGACACTGTTGGCACAAAACGAAGGAAAAACTCTCGAATTCAAGGAAAACGTTCGTTCCACACAGAATGTTTTGCGCACGGCGGTAGCGTTTGCCAATACAGCGGGCGGGATACTGGTGTTCGGTGTCCGCGACCGTACAAAAGAGGTTGTAGGCGTCAAGAACGCTCTCGAGGATGAAGAACGTAATTGCCAACATTTTTTCGGACAATATCAAGCCCACAATCGTGCCGGAAATACAGATAGTTTCCTGGCGAGATAGGGAACTGATCGTGGTTACCATTCCACATCTGGTTGGCCCGTTTTATATCCGATCGGAGGGTCCTGAAAAAGGCGTCTATGTTCGTCTCGGTTCTACAAACCGCCGGGCAGGTCCGGAATTGATCAGCGGTATTCAACGCCTGGCCACAAACACCTTTTTTGACGAGCAACCATGCACGGAAAGTGACTCGGAAGCGGTTGACTTCCGTGCAGCTTCCGAGTTCTTTGCCCGGGTTTCCCGCAAAATTACACCGTCCACACGCCGCTCCCTTGGGCTTCTTGTGCTTTATGCCGGCAGCGAATTCCCATCCCGCGGGGCCATCCTCTTGTTCGGAAAAGGGCGGCAAGCGGTCTTTCCGGATGCCATTGTTCGCTGTGCCCGTTTCCGGGGGAATACGACCGCCCGATTCATCGACCAGACAGAGATTGATGAATACCTTCCTGAAGCCGTTGAAAGCGCCGTTGCCTTTATTGAACGCCATACCATACAAGGAGCAGAGATTGGACGATTAAGGCGGAGGGATACCCATGAGTATCCGCCGGCCGCTGTAAGGGAGGCGATCATCAATGCCGTGGTGCATGCCGACTACTCCATCGGTGGAATGAACATAAAGGTGGCAATTTTCAATGATCGGATTGAAGTCACCAACCCCGGTATGTTGCCCTTTGGCATAACCCTGGAGGCCGCCCTTTCAGGTGTGTCCAAATTGCGTAACCGTGTAATAGGCCGAGTGTTCAGGGAGCTGGGGCTCATAGAGCAGTGGGGCTCGGGCATGGGCAGAATGATCACCGCATGTCAAGAGGCCGGGCTTCAATCGCCTGATTTTGAGGAAATCGGAAACAGCTTTCGGGTAACCCTCTATAACAAGCGCGTCGGTAATGCGGCGAAGCATGAACCGAAATGGCATAAACAACTGAACCAATACCTGCTTGATCACGCTGAAATCTCCACGTCAAATGCCGCTCGCCTTTGGAATGTATCCGATCGCACGGCAAGAACACGGCTGCGACAACTGGTATCAAAAGGATTCCTGGCGGAAATCGGGACGTCTCCCAAAGACCCGAGAAGAGTTTATGTTCTGAAGGAGGGGCCATAAAGGTGCCAAAGGGGCCTTGAGATGCAAGGAGGCCATAAATGGATCAAGTACTTTATAAGGGACATAAATGGGGTAAATGGGACATCAGGAGGTAGAACTGTATCAAACCACGCCACAAAATATAACCCTTCACACCTTCGTCGACTTGACCTTGTTGAATCGATGGGGCGAGGTCGGGGTGCGGT
>CAYXDR010000603.1:0-1757 GCA_964463515.1 uncultured Desulfobacteraceae bacterium
ACTACAACCGCAAAATATCCAAAATGCCTCCCCCCCCGGAGGGAGACGAAAACGCAACCCTGCATGAGCACCTTCCCTACATAATTCTGATCATCGATGAACTGGCTGATTTGATGATGGTATCATCCAGGGAAGTGGAAGAAAGCATAATCAGGCTAGCTCAAATGGCGAGAGCGGCGGGCATTCATTTGATTGTCGCGACTCAGAGACCCTCCGTCGACGTGCTTACCGGAATAATAAAGGCCAACTTCCCCGCCAGGATTTCCTTTCAGGTTTCGTCCAAGGTGGACTCGAGGACCATTCTCGATGCAGTGGGAGCGGAACACCTGCTGGGCGAAGGAGACATGCTGTTCATGCCTCCCGGAGTCGGAAGAATTACAAGGATACATGGTGCTTTCGTCTCCGAGGAAGACATTAAATCCGTTTGCGATTTCCTCAAAAGTCAAAAGGAGCCTGAATACGATCAATCAGTTCTTTCGGAAGTAGAAGGCGGCGGGACCCCGGGGGGTGAGGCCGAGGAAATCGATGAAAAAATCGACGAAGCAATAGACGTCGTTATCAAAACCGGGCAGGCCTCTATTTCCATGCTTCAACGCCGGCTCCGGGTGGGTTACAACAGGGCTGCGAGGATGATAGAATATATGGAAAAAGAAGGAATCGTGGGTCCTTCGGATGGAGTCAGACCCAGGGATGTGTATGGGAGGAAGGATTCTTTAGGATGAAAAAAGTATTGTTTGCCGCCGCTGTGATTTGTGTTCTGAGCGTACCAATCCAGTGCATGGCTAAAAAGAGCTGTGAATCGGTGCTCCGTAACTTGAGCGAGCGTTACGGCACGCTCCCCGGCCTTTCGGTGGAGTACCGACGTGAAGTGATAATTGGTTCATCCTCGAGTGCCGGGGAGAAAACGATCAAAGACATTGCAGAAGGCCGGCTTTATTTCAAACCTCCGCATTTTATAAAACTTCTTCAGTTAACTCCGAGAGAAGAGCTTCTTATCACAGAAGGCAAAAATGTGTGGTGGCATATTCCTGGCAAGGAAAAAGTAGAAATTTATTCAGCTTCGTTTTTCGGTAAGCAATTAGATCTTTTAAGCGATATACTTCAAGGGTTTCCCGAAGGTTCTAAAAGCTTTGACTGTGATGCCTCTCCTGTAGAGGCCGGTACTCTGCTGGTTTTAAGGCCTGATCCTCCCTGGAAAGACGTGGATCACATAACAATCGAGGTGGACCGGCCGGATACAATCCGCAGCATAAGCATACGGAATCACATGGGGAATACAACGAGATTTGTTTTCAGAAACATAAGGATTGTAGATTCCTTTGACGAAGATTTCTTCGAATTCTCGGACCCTGACAGCGTCAGGATAGAAGAACAGGGCCAGCACTGAAGGCTGCCTTCACTCCGCCACAACCCTGGCAAGAACCCGGCCTGCCCGGGACAGGCTCTGGAGGCTGCGTGCACTCATGTAATGATCGATATACGGAAGCGCGGCTTTCATGCCTCCGGCCATCATTGTCCTGAAATCACCGTGGCCTTCCATGGGGTTCAGCCAAATAACGCTGTGGACGCTCCCGCTTAAATTAGCCATTTCACGGCGAAGCATTTCCCTGGCCCCAAGATCCCAGCCATCACTCAGAATCACCACTACGCTTCTCCTGTTTAACAGCCTGTGACCGTGTTCCTTGTTGAATTTCCGCAGGCAGTATCCTATGCGCGTACCGCCGGACCAGTCGCCGGCCTCCTGTGCTATCCTGGCC
>CAYXDR010000604.1:0-1756 GCA_964463515.1 uncultured Desulfobacteraceae bacterium
GGATTCCGGCCTACGCCGGAATGACGGCTTGGGGACTTTTTACGAGGCCATCAAATTTGTTTTGAATTGCGCCTCGGGGCTGTCAAAGGTCCCTGAGACGAAACAAGAGGGCTTCCTCGCCCCAATTAATTTCGTCCACAAGAGTTTCGGGCTTCACAAGCCGGCCGTCCAGGTAAGCCTTTTCACACTTACCCCAGAACAGTTCGTCCTGGTGTTTCAAAAAAGCCCCGAGCCTGGCGCCAGAAATCCACACGCCTCTATTGAGGAGACCGGGCGCCAGCTCACGAATCAACATGTTAAAAAGTTTTAAAAGTACCAGACCCTCTCCGGGCTTTACGGCCGCCATGCTTGAATGGTGGGAGACCTGACTCCGCATGGGCGCAAAGATGCTCCCGACCCGCATTGTCGCCCCAAGCAATCCAGGCATTGCCGCTGAAAGGGTAAGGACCGATCCTTGCCGAACCACTGCCGCCTCAAGATCATCCACTGCCCGTCCATCCAGAAAAACGGTTTGAATCCGCTCTTCAATATATCGGAGGTCTATCTGCACGTCTTCGACAAGAAACTTTTTGACATTAACGCCCGTTCTCCCCTTCAAATGAATTCCGCTCTGGAAAAAAGAAAGGAAATAGGGTTCCAGGTCCTCTGCGGGTGCAAGTTCTATTTCGGTGCCGGTAAGCATCTTAGGTCCTTTCCAGCTCGCAATTAAATGTGATGGCATCGTAAAAAAGTATCATCCGCGGCTTATCGGCGTCGGGATCGGAATCGGTGTCGGGGTCGAAAACAGCGCTCATCAACTTCCGATACCGATGCCGATAGCGACCCCGACCCCGAGGTGCATCGTTATTTTTGAATTCTAACGAACTAATGATGGGAAAAAAGGGTTTTCATGTCAAGCACTGCACCTGTTTTGACTGAAAACAGCTTTTGACTTGACGGGGTGCGGGAGCTCTGCTAACAGATTCATTCCGTCTGTTAAAATAATTACCAGTTCTTGGCGGAGCAAACCAGACAGGAAGGAGCCGGCCGGCCGATGGCGAAACGAACCACCAGAAAAGACTTGCTCAAGTCAGAAGACGAATTCCTTACCTTTTCATCAAGGGCACTGACCTTCTTCACCACCCATATGCGCGAACTTAAGATCGCGGCAATTGCAGCCGCAGCAATTGCAGTAATATTTCTTGGAGGGACAGCTTTTTACCGTCACATCAACGAGAAGGGACAGGAAGCCTACAACAGGGCATACTCAGCTATGGCCGAACAGGTCGGCCCGCAAATGGATTCCGAAAAGCTTTCCGAAGTTCGAAGCCTGTTCGCGGATGTTGTAGAAAATCACGGTATGTCAAAAGCGGCGGATCTCGCTCTTCCCCAGCTTGCTTTTTTGGACTTCCTGGAAAAAAACTACAACGAAGCAATATATTTATATCAGGAGTTCAAAGCAAATTACGACGAAGACAGCATGTTCATTACGCTGAGCGTGCTCGGGCTGGCTGCATGCCACGAAGCTAAGGGTGATTTGGATAAGGCTATCGCCCTGCTCGATCCAATAGCGGGTGAGTCCAGCAATAAATTCAGGGAAACAGCCCTTTTCACCCTCATCCGGCTATACAGGCAGGCAGGCGAAAATAGCCGGGCATCGGAACTTGCAACGGACTTTATCAAGGATTTCCAGGGCTCTGCATTTGAGCCGATTGTAAAGACCTATCTCTGAGTTATACAAAAGATTCAGATGCCAAAATTGATGAACTCGTAAAAA
>CAYXDR010000605.1:0-1746 GCA_964463515.1 uncultured Desulfobacteraceae bacterium
GATACCGATCCCGATAGCGACCCCGACCCCGAGAGACATCGCTATTTTGACTTTATACGAGGCCATCAAAGTTTACCCATCTCATCGAGCAGTTCAATTACCCTCAGGCCCTCACCAAGGCTTGTGGTTCCGCTCATTGAAACCGCCACTTGAATGGTTTCGAGGATCTCCTCCCGCGACGCTCCGCAGTCCAGGGCATACTGTGTCTGTGCCAGGATGCAGTTCCTGCACCCAGCCCTGAGTGCCACGGCCAGAGACATTAAGCGCTTTATTTTCGAACTGAGAGCACCGTCCTGGTAAGTTACCCCGATCATGCCATATTCAGCAGCCGTAAATTCAGGGCACGCCTCTTTAAACTTCGCCACCAGATCCACTCGTTTCCGGTTCAAATCCATCTGTTCGCCCATAAGTTGCCTTCCTTTCCCGGGAAAATAATTGGAGGCAATATACAGGTCAAAAACGTTTCCGGCAACAAATGAAACGAGACGCCCCAAAAAATTTATTGGCGTCCCGAGTGTAATTTGACAAAGCTAGTCCACAGGACTAAGATATGAGGAAATTCATTTAGAAACGGGGCGCATGATGAAGATAATTAATGTTCACGAGGCAAAAACGAATCTTTCAGCCCTGCTTGCGGAAGTTGAAAAAACAGGGAAGACGATTTCTATTTGCCGGTATGGTAAGCCTGTGGCTGATTTGGTTCCACATAAGCGGCCGGATCGCCTGACGCCGCACCGTGTCATGAGCGACATCCGGATCAAGTATGATCCAACCGAGCCTTTGAGCCCCGACGAATGGCCGGAGATGGGTTGATGCTGCTAGATACATGTGCGCTTCTGTGGCTGGCTCAAGGGGGTGGGGAACTGTCCCGCGAAACGCTTCGGGCATTGGCAGATGCGCCGTTTGTGTATGTCTCGGCTATCAGCGGCTTCGAGATCGGGATCAAGTCCGAAAAAAGAAAGCTTGATCTGCCTGTCAGCCCTGTTGAATGGTTCAAAACGATACTCGAACATCACGACCTCGTCATCCTTCATCTGGATCTTGACACATGCATCCAGTCTACCCGGTTATCAAAAATACACAACGATCCATGTGACCGGATGATCATCGCGGCGGCAAAAATACACGGCCTTCGGATCGTTACCACTGATCCTGTTTTCAAGGCCTATGATGTCGATATTTTGAGCTAAGGCTCTACTGAAGCGGGGCCCCTAAAAATTACAGCAAGGGGCATTGATGGGAAACAGCGGGGGATCAAGATATCTGCGAGGATATATCCCCGGCTTGATTAAGACCGCAGCCGAATTTGGCCGGATCCGCGTTTGCCCGGAGCCAGGAAAGGATTCGGTCAGAAGTCTCTTTATTTGCAAAAGATCCTATAAGGCTGAATCCGCCGTCAACGGTGCCGCCTTCATACTTGAAAAGCACTCTTGCCGGCACAGTCTCGGAAAAAGCGGTAAATCCGCATTTATTGGTTTCGAGCACCGAAAAAACTTTTTCCACGTGTCTTATGTCGTCCATTTTGTTCTCCTCCTTTCCGGCCGCGGCTTTCCGCAGCACTTTTTTTGTTGAGCCCATTGAACACCTCTTTTGTTAGGATTTCGTTTGCATTTGTTTAGATGCAGGTAATATTTTCGACTTTTCAGTCACGTACATACATGGGCAGGGGACTTTTTACGAGGCCATCATACTTGATGAAACCGTAAAAAGTCAAAATAACGATGTCCTTCGGGGTCGGGGTCGCTA
>CAYXDR010000606.1:0-1744 GCA_964463515.1 uncultured Desulfobacteraceae bacterium
ACCCGGCCGCGGCAACTGAAAAGGCCAAGGACCTGGTGCGCATGGCGGTTGCCAAAGTGGCCCTCACCGAGCCGCTCGAGGAGGCTGAACTGCAGGTCAATTCCCATGCCTTGGTGATCGGCGGCGGCATTTCCGGCCTTACCGCGGCCAGAAGCCTTTCATCTCAAGGTTACGACGTCTCTCTGGTGGAGCGCGAATCAGATCTCGGCGGACAGGGGCTGCGGCTGTTCAGAACATGGAAAGGGGAGGACGTTGGCAAAGACCTCACCAAGTTGGTAGAGGCGGTTCATGCCGACCCGGGCATTGAAATCCTGACGGCCTCGTCAATCGAGAATGTGGAGGGTTTTGTCGGAAATTTCAAAACCACCGTACGTTCCTCCGGGACTGAAAAGGTGATCGAACACGGTGTAGCCGTGGTTGCGACCGGAGCCGCGGAGTACAAACCCACGGAATACCTCTACGGGGAAGACCCCAGGGTATTGACTCATCTCGACCTGGACGCCCGCTTTCTGGCCGGGGGCACCTCTTTGAAAAAAATGAAATCCGTGGTGTTTATCCAGTGTGTTGGATCGAGGGAGCCGGATCGACCCTACTGTTCACGTGTGTGCTGCACGCATTCCATCGAAAGCGCACTGCATTTGAAGGAACTCAATCCGGAGATGAACATATATATCCTTAACCGCGATATTCGAACCTACGGCGAGAGGGAATATCTGTATAAAAAGGCCCGGGAGGCCGGGATAATGTTCATCCAGTTTGCAATAGACTCCAAGCCGGTGGTTCGATCCTCGGCCGATGCACTGGAGATCGAAGTGGTCGATCCGGTGCTGGGCGTTCCTCTTGTGATAGAGGCCGATATGCTGGCCCTCGCCACGGCGATAACGCCGTACAGGGACGAAAAGCTGGCCCAGTATTTCAAAGTGCCGCTGAATGAAGACGGCTTTTTTGTCGAAAAACACGCCAAGCTGGGGCCCAGTGAATTTGCGACCGACGGGGTTTACCTGTGTGGAATGGCCCATTATCCGAAACCCATCGATGAGTCTGTTGCTCAGGCGCTTGCGGCTGCTTCCAGGGCTGTAACACTGCTTTCAAAAGGCACTGTGCATTTCAGCGGGACTGTGGCAGGTGTGGATCCGACAGCATGTTCCAGTTGCGGGGTTTGTATCGAGATCTGCCCCTATTCGGCGCCGTCTTTTCGGCAGGATGGGCCTTTTGCCGGCCGTGCCGAAATAAATCCGGCTTTGTGTAAGGGTTGCGGCCTATGCGTGGCGTCCTGCCGCTCCGGCGCCATAAACTTGAAGGGATTCGACCATGATCAAATCATGGCCATGATCAACGAGATGTGATAATAAGAGTTCAGCCGGGGCCCTGCGTGAAAGGCGGGGGCTCGAGACGGACCGGACAGGAGAGATCGATGAACGACTGGGAACCGAAGATCACTAGTTTTCTGTGTAACTGGTGCAGTTACGGTGCTGCGGACCTGGCCGGCGTCAGCCGGTTTCAATATCCTCCTCATTTCAGGATAATCCGTGTGCCCTGTTCTGGCCGGGTGAGTCCGAAATTCATTCTTGCAGCCTTCCGGCACGGCGCCGACGGGGTATGGGTCAGCGGGTGACACCCCGGTGACTGCCATTACCTGGAAGGTAATTACTACGCAAGAAGGAAGTTTGCATTGCTCAAGGGCCTGCTCGAACACATAGGTATTGAGCCGGGACGCCTGCATTTCTCTTGGATATCCTCGGCC
>CAYXDR010000607.1:0-1736 GCA_964463515.1 uncultured Desulfobacteraceae bacterium
CGATTCCGACCCCGACGCCGATAAGCCGGGGATGGTACTTTTTACGACCTCATCACAAATGAGAAACGGGTATTCCGATTAGCCATCGGTGTGAACCCGGAGTTCCGTTTATCCGCCGCTATCCCTCCTGTTGCCTCAAGAGGTTTATTTTCCGGAAGGCCTATAAATGCCCTCCGGAAACGGCGCAGGCGTTTTAATTTTGGGCTCTGGCATGGCTTTTGCTTTTTTTCGAATGTAATTTGCAGGACAGTTCCCTGTTACCACTAACAACGGAGTCCGGAGATGGCGCAGCGGGATATGTGCGGTTCTGAAGGCGGGCCTGTGCGTTTGCGGGGCATAATCGTGCCCGCGGGCTGGGATGAGACAGGCAGGGTGACGGCTACCGCGCTGTCTACGTTCGATGAACAGTTTTATCAGCTCGATACCGAAAAGCTGGGCAGCGGCCTTGAAGATTTTTTGAGAAAACGGGTGGAAGTGCTTGGTGAATTCATCGGCGAAGGGAGCAACAAGGTATTCGCCGTCAGGAATTGTTTTAGTGATGCATCTGTGTTCGAGGTGGATTAAAGAATGGCTGACAGGATGATCCTTTGTGCTCAATGTGACAAGCCTTTCTGGGTGAGCGAGGCGGAAGTTGAACTGCTGGAATCAAAAGGGTTCAGTCTACCGAGGCGTTGCCCGGAATGCAGGCGCAAAAAATGGAAAGCCGCGAATCAAGGCAGCGGCAGCCGCTTTGAAGAAAAGAAAAAGAGGCAAAGGCGGAAATCGTCTGAGGTGGAAGAATGGCGCTGAAAACCTTTGAGCTGCCGTGAAGCGCTTTGGGGGCATCCAGTAGGGCTCAAGGCCATTTACCCTCTTCGATCAGGGCTTTTGCAGCGCGGTCGAGGCACCTGACGATATTGTCCGTGTCTTTTATTTTTTCGTTAACGAACACCGCAAAGGGATATAGCTTGCCGGGGATTGGCTCGATGTAACCGGCTCTTGTCCTGACGCCCTTCAATGTGCCTGTCTTGTAGGCGATGCCGTAATCCCCCTTGAGCATTTGACGGTACGGCGCGAAGCGGCGGAGAAGTACGAGCATGTCCTCTGCACTGATACGGTTTTCCCGTGAAATCCCTGAGCCTTCTACGATTTTTAGAGATCCAAGCCCGAGTGAGTCCCGGACAAGGCTTTCTACCACATGGAGCGATTTTTCAAGGTTACCCGGGGGGCCCATCTCCCTTGCGCCGACGGCCAAAAACAGCTGGTTGGCTACAAAGTTGTTTGAAAATTCAAGCATGCGCTCGACGGCTTCCGTGATTGTCCAGGGAGAAAACCAGGTCATCAGCTCCACCGCCTCGGGTGGCACAGTGCCGGCCTTGACCTTGCCGGAAATTAAAACTCCGTTCCCCTTGAGAAAGTGAGACAAAAGTTCCCCTGTATAAAGGGCCGCGTCCCTAGTGTTATGGATAAATGTATATCGACCTTTGCGGTTCACCCCGAGACGTTCCAGACGGGCTGCGGCATACGGGACCAGAGGGGTCTGGCTTTCCCCCGATACCAGGCCGCCTCCCGGGCCGGTACCTATGGCGACGGTGTTGAAGTTGGAAGACAGGGCTCCCACGGGGGCATTATAAGGTTTGGATGATCTATTAGTGCCCGGGATGGCAACGTCTGAAAAATATGAATGATCCACCACGATGTCTGTGATGGCATGGATTTTTTCGGATGCGGCTCGAGCCAGCTCTGCCAGTGCTTCG
>CAYXDR010000608.1:0-1715 GCA_964463515.1 uncultured Desulfobacteraceae bacterium
ATCACTTTGAGCACCGAAGCCGGATTGTGAAGCTGGCCCACTAGTTCCGGCGGTTGAAACGAAGTTGGACATGAGCCGCCCGCAGCCGATTTTATATAGGGGAAAAGCTGCCCCAGGTTGTTTTCGAGCACCACTATTGTTGAAGCAGCCAGTGCCGCACTTTGCACCTCAGCCTCTGGAAAGGGCCAGATGGTCTTGAGCCGCAGCCGCCCCGCAGGCAAACCCTTGCCGCGTGCCATATCCACCGCGGCATGAGCCGCCCGGGCCGTTGTGCCGTATGAAACGAGCACCACGTCTCCTTTCCTGTAATCGGCTTCGACTTGAACGATTTGACCGCGGTGCGACATGATTTTTTCGATGGGCTTGGTCACATAGGCATGCATGGCCGCAGGGTCGGCCAGGTTGCGCATTCCGTGCGTGTCGTGGCAGGAGCTCGTGACATGCGCCCGGCATCCCCTTCCGAATACAGGCATAGGCGCCACGTTCGAATCCAGAAAATCGGTCCGGGAGAGAGGATCGGTCCCTGGTTCCGCGAGCCTCCGATTTTCTGTCTCGATTTCACCCGCAGCCGGGATCCGGACCGGTTCTTTCATATGGCCCAGAAAAGCATCTGCCAAGACGACTACAGGAACCCTGAAACGTTCAGCCAGGTTGAAGGCACGCACAGTAAAATCAAACATTTCCTGCCCACTGGAGGGTGAAAGAGCTATTACCTGGTAGTCTCCATGACTCCCGCGGGCCGCCTGAACCATGTCTCCGGCTACGCCCACCGAGGGCGCTCCCGTGCTGGGGCCGAGCCTCTGAACATCTACAATCACCAGGGGGGTTTCAGTGGCAGCAGCAAAGCCGATATTTTCCTGCATCAAGGAAAGCCCAGGCCCGCTTGTCGCGGTCATCGCCTTGGTACCAGCCCACGAGGCCCCTATCGCCGCACACACTGCGGCGATTTCATCTTCGGTTTGAAGAAAAATCCCTTCCACTGAAGGCAAAAGCCGGGATAGACGGTTGGCGATTTCGCTTGCCGGTGTGATCGGATAGCCTGACATAAACCTGCACCCGGCGGCCACCGCGCCTTCGGCCAGTGCAACATTCCCCATCATGAAGTGCATACCCGGGCGGTATCTTTTATCCGCCATCCCTGGTTTCCTCCCTCTGAACAACTATCGCCATATCCGGGCAGAGTATCATACAATTACAGCATCCTGTGCATTTTTCCGGATCAAGGACCTCTGGGACGACAAAACCAAACCCGTTCATCCCGCCTGAAGACAGAAACAGTCCCTCCGGGCAGGCAAAAGAGCAAATGCCGCAGTCTTCGAACCCTTTGCAGGCCTCAACATCTATGTGTACCTGATTCATCATCGACTCTCCCGTCGGCAAGACCCCCACCACAAAACCCGTTTCCGGCCGATCCCAAAATGCAGCCCGCCTCGGCCCAGCGCTATTTGAACTGCCCGAAAAACCCTATACCCTTGGGTGTATTCATATCCAGATACACATGCAGGTAGTCTCCTTCGCACACCGAAGGCACGTGTATGACCCGCACGATCCGGCTGTATTTTTCATATGCCGGCGCTGTTTTTGCCAGCACGTTCGCGGCATTCATAAGAAAGGCTTCATTCAGGGTCGAGTCCGGGTCATCCGGAAACACCGAAACTATCGCAATATCGGCCTCCACCAGATCCTGGAAAAAGTGCGTGCCGCAGGACACCTCA
>CAYXDR010000609.1:0-1708 GCA_964463515.1 uncultured Desulfobacteraceae bacterium
CGCCTGCCAGAGTGCCGATTGCCTCCATTTTGTGGGCCTGGATCAATTGGGCCTGGAGTTTCTCTCGCTCCGCTTCAGCCCGCTTCCTTTCAGTGATGTCCTGTATCGTACCCCACACTAAGGCTATATGTCCGTCGTGAAAGCTGACGTGTCCAATCGCGCGAACCCAGATGAGGTTCTGCTTTGCGGTAATGATCCGCGCTTCAAAGTCAAAGCCCTTGCCGTTGTCTATGGCATGTTGCACCGATGCGGATACCCGGGCCCTGTCCTCCGCGTGGTAAAACAGAATCGCTTCGGCTACATTCGGCGGGTCTCCAGTCGGCAATTCGTGCATCTGGAAAGTCTGGTCCGCCCATTCCAGCGTATTGCCCAAGAGGTCAATCTTCCACCCACCGACACGGGCAATCCTCATGGTTTCACGAAGCCATGCCTCGCTTTCCCGCAGGGACTCCTCCATACGCTTTCGGTCTGTGATGTCCTGGATGGCGGTTCGGATACCCTTGATATAACCTTGTTCATCTAACAGAAGCCGATCTTCAAACAAGACAGGAAAGGTGGTTCCATCTTTACGCCGATAGGTGCGCTCCAAACCAACAGCAGGAGGCCTGACTCCGTCCAGTTTAGCCATGATTTGGTCGCGGGCAACGTCATCGACAGTAAATTTCCAGCAAGGCTGACCGATCATCTCTTCAGCGGTATAACCCAGCATCTTCAATTCAGTACGATTCACCCGGGTGATATTTCCCCGAAGATCGTATTCGAAATAGCCTACCGGCGCTTCATCATAAAGATTTCGAAATTGTTCCTCGGATTCTTGCAGTTTCTTCTCTGCCCGCTTCCGACCGGTGATATCATGAGTAAACTCAGCAAGCCCAATGATTTGATCTTCTTTGTCTAGTATGGGAAATGCCCGAATGCTCCAGTGCCGTCCGTCAGGGGTTCGCTTTTCTATCTCTTGGGCAGTTTTTTCATCGCGCGCTTTGATGACGGGACAACCAGAACAAGGTTTATCACTGCGGTTCCAAAAGGTATAGCAATGCGATCCGATCATTTCTTCCGGAGACTTACCAACTGATGATGCCGCAGCTGTATTCACCCAGATAATTCTCAAATCCGTGTCGTAATAGCCTATCAGTTCGGAGGTTGAGTTCAAAATCAAGTCTTTCTGAAACTCACTCTCACGCAGAGCATCCTCGACCCGTTTGCGCTCGGTGATGTCGTGGCTGATGGAGAGCACTGATTGCACCGCGCCCCGTGGATCGAACTCGGGAACCAATCGCCAGTTGAAAATTATGGCGCCGGCCTTTCCCTCGAAGGTGAACTCGGACTCGAACGGCATGCCGCTGTCGAACACCCTGCGGATGGATTCCTCCCAAAACCGGCACTGGGCCTCCGGAAAACCCAGCTCTGAATGGGTCTTGCCTATAAACGAGGCTGGTTCGATGTCCACCTGATCGCGGACATTGCCTGATACAAACATGTGCCGCCCATCGCGGTCGAAGCGCATCACGGTGTCAGGCAATCCATCAACCAGCGCCCGGTGCTTTTCCTCGCTTTCCCGCAAGGCCACATCGATCTTTCTCTTTTCAGTAATGTCATGTGACAGGGCAATGACGGAAACCACTTCTTGGTCCTCGTTCACGACAGGATAAAAGGATACCTCCAGATATCTTTTTCCCTTATCGGATAACTCGATCCAATCTGAATA
>CAYXDR010000610.1:0-1696 GCA_964463515.1 uncultured Desulfobacteraceae bacterium
ATAAATGCCCTCCGTAACTTCCAAAAGCCGTCCGCTTGCCTCACTCTGATTCATGCCCAGGGCCAGGCCCATAAGAATGCTCACAAAAACTACACCCAAACTCTGGCCATTCACAAATGCTGCGAATATATTTTCTGGAATGACCTTTTTGAAGAAGTGAATGAATCCCCGCTCTTGCTTTTCCCCCGTCGATGCCGCTGTCGCTCCCTCCAGAAGGAACTTTCCCAGCATCGTTTGCTCCTCCAAATCGAGGGTTGATCCCGGCCTTCCAAGAATTCCCCCCAAAACCCCTACCGCTCCCCCAAAAAAGGCGGCTATCACAAAAACCACGACCAGGCGTAAAATATAGTGTTTAGCTTTGCCCGAACGAAGCAATTTCCCAAGTCCGTTAATAATCGCTGAAAACACGATGGGTATAATGCTCAATGTAAGGAAGGATAAATAGATTTCTCCGGCAGGTATCAGCTGCCGAGCTGTATTCGGAGAAAGGAGAGCAAGCATGACTCCAAGGGCTACAGCGGCCAAATTTATCCAAAAATTTCTCAGCAGAGCCAGAACTCTATCCCAGGTTGTGTGTTTTCCGCGGCCCATCGCAGCTCCGTATCAATCCCTCTAACCGTCAAGGTTACCAGTAGAATTTCCCGTCAAAGAACGCGGTTCGTTCTTCGCTTGGATTCCCGACAGGCCGCTAGCGGCCGCTTTCAGCGCCCGGCTCCAGGAAGTATTCCAGTTCGGTTTTCACCTCTTCAAGGCCGAGCAAGACGTTGATAAATGCCAGCAGGTTGGGGCTGTTCGGGGACACAGCGATAGCCAGTTTGTCCTTGAGACCGCAGACCGGGACAAACCGAAACCGCAGTGCAATGCTTTGATCCTGATTAAGCGCATAAAGAATGCCGATTCTCTCATCATACAACGCCTGGACTTCGCCGCTCAAAACCGCCTTGACCATGCTTTCGAAATCCTTGTAAAAAACTAAATCCGCCTTAGGAAAGAGTCTTTTTGCAAAGTGTACATAGGCGCTCTTCCAGATCACACCGACCTTGGTCTTCGGCCGGTTGCAGAGTTTGATCACATCAGCATCCTCCTTCGCCCTGGAAGCGAAAAGCCTGTTAACAAGAATGCCTGTCTGCAATATAACATAAGGATCGGAAAAACGAACATATTGCGCCCGGGGCAATGTAATGCTCAGTTTGGAGACGGCAATGTCGGCCTGACCTGAGGCGACAAGCGGACACACGGAATCAAAACTTTGCGCAGAACGGTCCAATTCAAGTTCCACCCCGAGCTCGTGAGCGATTTTCTTTGCCAGGAAAATGTCACAGCCCACAAGAGTCCGACCTTGATAAACAAGAGAATGGCGGGTTGAATGTCGTTTTGTATCATCAAAGGCAAAAAAGCCGCGTTCATTACTGTCATACTGCGCCACAACAATTTTCCCTCTGTCCTTTATCCTTTTGATGTCGGGAGGAAAAAAGTCGCCGCCCATTGCCATGGAACTAACCGTCCCCATGACAAAACAAAGAAGCATTGAAAATAATATTCGCACACTCATAATCATCAAAATAAAGTGTCCCCTGTTGCAAAGTGAAGCAGACGTACTAGAAATCGGGTTGACAAGTATCAGACAATTACCCCGCAAAATGCAACCCTTTACTTTATGCAATGCGGGACTCAGGGGAGTTGGAAATAATCAGCC
>CAYXDR010000611.1:0-1684 GCA_964463515.1 uncultured Desulfobacteraceae bacterium
CCCGACTTCAGTCGGGGGATTGGGCAAAAGGACCATTTCCGGATGGAAACTAGCTCAGCGATTGACCCGCTCTGTTATGGAACGAAATAGGCATCGAATGACTCAGATACGACTGCATAGGAGCGATGGAAGGTGTTCCGAACGGTAAAAACGGGCAACAAATATGGAATGGGACATTTATCGGACAAATGAGACAAAAGTTACGCCATAACGAGGAAGAAGAGCTTCCAGAAAAGGTGCTTGGATTGATACTATCAATTCATGATTTCGCAAAAAATGCATTTCGCAAAAAATGCCTTGCGAAATGAAGGCATAAGGTATACTTTGTATGAAATTGAAAATAAAGAGCTTGAACAACACCCCCAACGCATCCCGTAGGATCTGCGCACCCTTGGGGGTTACTTTTTTAATGAGGGCTTCATATGCGTTTTAAGAAGCTCCCAAAGACGTTTGATGAGCAGGTGGAATTGCTCATTTCGCGTGGCATGCATATAGAAGATCCGCATCGCGCAAAGCGCTATTTATCCCACCTGAATTATTACCGCCTCGCCGCTTATTGGCTGCCATTAGGATTATTTGTATTTCACTTCTGAGGACAGAAAATGAAATAAGGAAATGGTTATTGTACTTTTTCCATTCAAAAATGAAGTACCTGCTGCAAGGCGGACATCCGCCGCGTGCCGCACAGGAAGCGATGTCCAACGCCTCTCCCGTCACCCCACCAAGATCCAGTCGTTTTTTGTAACAAAATCCCATAATCCCAGCTTCTCCTTCCCCTGTTAAAACGCAAAATTTTCAGCTTTTTTTTGTTATGTTGAAAATCCTGCTGTCAAGTGCTATGAAAATAAAAGATTTTCGATGAAAACCCTGTTTTCAGCAAAACTTAATACCGAGTGTTCATCAATGATGGATTATTACGAGGCCAACGCCGCTGAATACAACGCATCCACGGTAGGCATCGACCCTTCCTCCTTTTTGGAGCCTTTGGCGCGCTGGCTTCCATCCGCCGCCGCGATCCTGGACGTCGGTTGCGGTTCGGGCCGGGACTTGCGCTGGTTCAAGGAACGCGGATTCAGGCCCATTGGGATTGAAAGATCCCCGTCCCTGGCTGAATTGGCCCGAAACAATTCCGGTTGCCCGGTCATGGAGGCGAATTTTGAGACCCATGATTTTTCGGATTGCCCCGTGGATGCACTGGTCCTGGTGGGGGCCTTGGTGCACATCCCGCACAACCGCTTTGAGCAGGTCCTTGATCACCTCTTGAAAGCGCTGCGCCCGGGCGGCCACGCGCTTATCACCCTGAAAGAAGGCAGCGGCATAAATCAAAAATCCCAGGGCCGTAGCTTTTACCTCTGGCAGGATCCCGACCTTCGAGCCATATTTGACCGGCTCAGCCTCACAGTCCTGGATTTTTCACGCCAGACCTCAAAGATACGGGAAACCGACATCTGGCTAGGGTATGTGCTGAAGAAAAATGAGCAAATCATCTGATAGCGGCCATCCGTATATGGTTCCCGGTCTTATCCGGGACAAAATCGCCGAACGGTTGAAAGCCCTGAATCCATCAGTTCGACTGGCCCGGCTTTCCGGAAAGGAGCTGCGGAATCAAATCGGCCGCTGCATTCTTCGGGAGGCGGGGAGCCTTCACTCACAGTGGCACCAGGAAGATCCGGAGGAAATACTC
>CAYXDR010000612.1:0-789 GCA_964463515.1 uncultured Desulfobacteraceae bacterium
GTTCATGGGGGTGCGGATCTCGTGGCTCATGTTGGCCAGGACCTCGCTTTTGGCCGCGTTGGCCATCTCCGCTTCAGCGGCCAGCGAATTGGCTCGGGCCGTGGCTTTCTCAAGTTCCCGGTTGGTTTCCAGCAGTTCCTGCTCGGCCCGCTTCCGGTCAGTAATATCGATCATCACCGTGAGAAAGTATTCCCGACCCTGACTTACAATCTTCTCTCCGGAAAACAGCCCATCCAGCAGTTTTCCATCTTTTCGCCGGACCTGGAGTTCAAGACCTGAGATGCGACCTTCAGATTGCAGCAGATGAGAGATCTGATTATATTTTTCCTGATCATTAAACAAGGCGAGATCCGAGGCTTGCTCGCCGATCACATCTGAACGTTCATAGCCGAGTGTTTTCAGAAAACAATCGTTCACGTCTACGAATCGCCGATCGGGAAAACTGGACAATGCCATAAGCGAAGGATTTCCCCGGAAAAGCCTTTCAAATCGCTGTTGGGCCTCCTGCTCCGCGCTAAGATCCTTGCTTACGCCAAAGATACAATCCGCATCGTTCCACTTTCCGAACCACACACGGGTTTCCACCGGTACATTACGACCGTTTTTATGCGCCAGAGGCAGGGGGCATAAAGTACGTTCTCCTTTTAGCATCGCATCCAGAATTATTTCGGCCTCGGCGCGCACGTGTGCGGGGTGAATATCAATTATATGCATATTCCTTGTTTCGGCTTTTTCGTAACCCAACTTTTCTGAAACCGCAGGGTTGGCGTAGATGATTTTTCCGGAAGA
>CAYXDR010000612.1:799-1680 GCA_964463515.1 uncultured Desulfobacteraceae bacterium
CGACAATCATATCGTCGATGGTTTCAAAGAAGGCTCGGAAATTTTCCTCGTTGCTCCTGAGCCTTTCCTCTGCCAGTTTACGCTCGGTGATATCAATATTTGTCCCTGTCCAGCGCATTGGTTTTCCTGCTGCATCTCTTTCAATATCACCGCGTGTGAGTATCCAATGCCAACTTCCGTCTTTGTGGCGCAGGCGGTTTTCGACTTCGTAAACACTTGTTTTCCCCTCCATATAATCGTTGACGGCCTTTTCGATCCGGGCAGCATCTTCCGGATGCCAAAGGTCTTTCCATCCCGAAAAGTCATTTGCCACTTCATGGTCTTCGTAGCCCAGCATGCTTTTCCATTGGGGGGAAAAGAATACGGTATCCTTCACCATGTCCCAATCCCACAAACCCGCGCCGGTCCCGGAGATGGCACGGCTCAAACGGTCTTCGCTTTCGCGCAGTTCCCTCCGCATGCGGTATTCTTCGGTTACATCCCGAAACACGAGCACGGCGCCGATCACATCTCCATGGGCGTCACGGATCGGGGCGGCGGAATCGGCTATCTGGCGCCTGGTCCCGTCACGGGCGATGAGTACGGTGTTGTTTTCCAGATACATTGTTTCACCGGTGGCAAGAACGTGGTCGACAGGCAGATCCGCCGGCTCTCCGGTCTGGCCCTTCACTATTCGAAACATTTCATTGAGTGGTCTTCCGCGCACCTCGTCCTGGCTCAATCCCGTAAGCTTTCCGGCCACCTTGTTCATTTCGACGACAAAACCTTTCGAGTCGGTGCTGACTACCGCATCACCGATAGACAGGAGAGTCGCAGCAAGTTTCTCACGGTTTTCGGTTAATTCAGCGGTTCGGGATGAAACTTTCTCCTCCAGGTGCCGG
>CAYXDR010000613.1:0-1669 GCA_964463515.1 uncultured Desulfobacteraceae bacterium
ACACGGGCCTTTGGAGCCCGCATTCGGAGGTTCGAATCCTCCCACCCCAGCCAGAATCCAGTGCCGGCACGAATGCAGACGGGCAGCATTCAAACTCCGGAAAGAAAGGATTTTTAGTTCCGTGGATATGAAATTATTCGGGGGGACGTCCAATCCCGACCTGACATTGCAAGTATGCGAGTATCTTGGCATACAACCGGGCAACATCACTGCCAAGACGTTCAGCGACGGAGAGGTGATGATCGAGATCGGCGAGAACATCCGGGGCCAGGATACTTTCGTTCTTCAGTCGACCTGCACGCCTGTAAACGATAATCTTATGCAGCTTCTGATAATTATAGACGCGCTTAAACGTGCCTCTGCGGAAAGGATTACCGCGGTAATCCCCTATTACGGATATGGCAGGCAGGACCGCAAAGTGAAGCCCAGGGTGCCGATAAGCGCAAAACTGGTGGCTGATTTGATAACCGTGGCAGGGGCGGACAGGGTTGTAGCAATGGATCTCCATGCCGGGCAGATACAGGGCTATTTCAACATACCGGTGGACAACGTGTTTGCGGCACCTGTTCTCCTGAAGTACATAAAACCTAGATTTTCCAATGATATGGTTATAGTTTCCCCAGACGCCGGAGGGGTTGAGCGGGCAAGGGCTTTCGCCAAAAGGCTCGATGCATCCCTTGCCATCATCGACAAAAGGCGGGAGGCGCCAAATATAGCTGAAGCTATGAATATCGTGGGCGAAGTGAAGGGTAAAACAGCGCTGATCCTGGACGACATGGTGGATACTGCGGGTACTCTGACACAGGCGGCCATTGCGATAAAGATGAGAGAGGCCAAGGCCGTTCACGCCTTCTGTACTCACCCGGTGCTTTCCGGACCTGCGGTGAAGCGTATAAAGGAATCGCCTTTAGATTCGCTTGTGGTGACCAACACGATTCCGGCTGAAGGCAAGAATTGCGATAAAATCGTCGTTCTTTCGATAGCTGAACTTATCGGTGAGACTATCAAAAGAATTCATTACTCTCAATCGGTGAGCACGCTGTTCGTTTAGCGCGTGGCGTGTGCATCTGATAGAGATTCATTTTTCGGAGGAAGTTATGAGTAATTATACAATAGCCGCCGATATGCGCGAAGCTACGGGAAAGGGTGCGGCCAGGAGATTGAGGAGAGAAGGCAGAATTCCGGCGGTTTTATACGGCCGAAAAACCGAACCAGTCAAGCTGGCTGTTAATGCTGTCAAGCTTGAGCGGCTTCTCAGGCAGGGAGCGGGGGAGTCTTCTTTGATCGAAATACAGGTGCGGCGCGACGGCAAAACCGATCCGCACACCGTTATTCTGAAGGAACTGCAAATAGATCCGGTTAAGCAGTTTTACCGGCATGCGGACTTTCATGAAATAGCGATGGATGAAGAAATCACTCTCGAAATCCCGATCGAGCTTGTAGGTAGCCCCGAAGGGGTCGAACAGGGCGGGATACTTGAAAACATCCGGCGGTATCTCACCATTTCATGTCTTCCGGGTATGCTCGTGGATAAAATTTCGGTCGACGTTTCGGCAATGGGGATCGGAGATACCCTTCATATAAAGGATATCCCGCTTTCCGCCGGTCTTGCCGTGCAGGAAGACGGTGATCTGGCAGTTGCAACGGTGGCCTCTCCTTCGGTCGAAGC
>CAYXDR010000614.1:0-1667 GCA_964463515.1 uncultured Desulfobacteraceae bacterium
TCTTTTAACCTCCAGCAGAACGGTATCGGCGGCGGCACAGAGGTTTTCGGCGGGCAGTGCGGCGATGCCGGAGGCGGCGGACGGCGAGCCGGGCAGCCGTTCAATAAAACGGCGGGCTCCGTTCAATGGCGTTTCGGGCAGCAGAACGGCAAATTCGTCGCCACCGATGCGGCAGACGATGTCGGCTTTGCGGGCGGTTTGCCGAAGGTTTTCCCTCAGACCGGTTTCTTTTCCCGAAACCCGTCTGCTGTCGCCTGTCAGACTGATGAAATTTGGATCAGGCGTGGGAAAAGGGTAAACCCGCGGCGCCGTCATCTGAAGCCCTCCGGGGATATTTTCAGGCAAAGCCTCGATCTTTGCATGGTGAGCCCGTCCTCGGTAATGCTGAAAAAGACCCTCCTGGAAGAAATAGGACTTTTCGATGAAAGCATACCTGCCTGTGAAGACTATGATCTGTGGCTTCGAATAGCCTGCCGTTATCCTGTCCATCTTATTGCCCAGGACTTCTCTGTAAGAGAAGGAGGCAGACCCGATCAACTTTCCGCTTCCTTTCCCGCCATGGATCTGTTTCGGATACGCTCGCTGTTGAAGGTCTTGGAGTCATGCCCTTTGGATGAAGCCCAATACCGCTCGGTGCTGGACACGCTTGCGCGTAAGAGCGAAATATACGCTGCAGGTTGCATCAAACGGGGAAGGGACAAAGAAGCCGCCTTTTTTCTTTCTCTTGTTCACCGGGCCTCCGCTGCTTGCGGCCCCGTCCGCGAGCTCCCGTCACCATATGACGTTCCTGTAAGGATATTGCCGTTTTGAAAAGTTCACGCAGCCCTTCACTGCGGGTACCGGATAAATCCCACAGCACTCAAGAAGAAAGCGCCACTGTTGTTGCTAATTCATGGTTCCGGCCGACGAATAGAATCTGACGTATCTGTGCTTTAATCGTATCGGTTGTTTTTATATGGTGTGCTCTCCCCGGTTAATCGCCGATTTTTCGGCTTCCTGCGGCCATCAGGTGCGAGGTTGGTTTCAGGAGGGCATTAAAGTCTATCTCTTGTTTAATCCCTCCTCTCCCGTACGGCTCACAATGTCAAAAATTTTTTCAAGGGCCTGCTCGACAAGATGCGGTAGCGGCTCATCACCTACTCCCACTATTGTAACACCTTCCTGTGCAAGAGGGATCAGTATCTTTGCTGCCTTCGAGGTGGCTACAGCGGCAGCCATTTTTTCGGTCATTTCACCCATCATTGCGTTGGCCATCAATATGGATATGGAGCCTATGATGAGATCGGCGACTGCAACACCTCGGGCTATGGCATTTTCACCAGTAGCCCCTCTGTTGGCTCCTGCTTTCATCATTCTGGATGTAGCTATTGAATTGGTGCCGAGGGCGTCTACTGAAACAGACTCGCCGAATCGGTTCCTGATTCCCTTGATTACAACAGTGCCTATTCCTCCTCCATGCCCGTCTATTACAACGATATGCACAGGATGCCTCTTTTCCTTTATTGACCAGGGTTGCCCCCAGCGTGTTGATGTTTTATTTGCAAGGTTCAATTGTTATCTGTAGTATATTTCGGGTTGTTTTGCAACGCGGATCCAATTCGCCGGGCCGGGATTGTCGTTGATACGGATCCTGAAACATGTTTTTCGAACTCTTTTGAACACCATCC
>CAYXDR010000615.1:0-1664 GCA_964463515.1 uncultured Desulfobacteraceae bacterium
CAGCAGCAGCATTCCTGCCCCGGGATTTGCAAACCACTGCCGCAATACCTCCCACATACTTTATCTCCCCGGATACATCGGCAAAAAGCCGTCCAACCGATGATCCCGAAGCTGAGACAGGGCCGGATGAGACGGTATCACCCACGCGCTCCCTCAATACCCTCACCCTCCGCGGTTACTGGCAGGGTTCTGAAAGAATTGAGCTCTTTTTCCCGTTCACGTGCCTCCTTTTTGAGCCTCTTGATCTCACGCTTCAGACGAAGTCTTTCGGTCAGGGTGAAAAAACCGGTAAAAACCACGCCCGCCAGAAAAGTAATGACGGCAATCAGGTACAATGACATCTGAGAAGTTTCATATTTGAAAAACAAGAGGTCCAACTTGAAAGAGGCGGAAGTCGAAAAGGCAGCATAGTTTTGTACAGCAATGATTATAACTAAAAAAATAAATATAAACAGCACTATCACTTTTAGATGTCTCATTGTTCACCTCTCTTTCAAGCCGCGTTTTTCGTAAAGTAAGGAACGAGCCTTCTATAGGTTTTATCGATATGTTCAGGAATGACTCTAACCTCCCCGAAAACAGTCATAAAATTGGTATCGCCGTTCCATCTCGGCACGACATGGAAGTGTGCGTGATCCTCGATGCCTGCTCCGGCCACTCTGCCCAGATTCATTCCTATGTTAAAACCTTCGGGATTGATCTCTTGCCTGAGGATGTTGGTCACACGCCGAACCATCGAAATCAATGCCAGGAGCTCGGTGTCATTCAGTGACTGCAGGTCCGATTCGTGGCGTCTCGGTGCCACCAGAATGTGGCCGTTGACATACGGATAACGGTTCATCATCACCACCACGTCCGCATCCACATGAAGGATCAGCCGGGATTCATCCCGGCTCCTATCCTCACCAGTGCAGAATATGCAGCCTGGAGATTCCTCGTGGGATTCTATGTAATCCATCCTCCAGGGCGCCCATAATGGTTTCATATTCCTCCTCAGATGGCTGTGAGGCGACCACGCACCTCCCCGTTTTCGAATTCAAGCAGGCCGATTGTGTTCTGCCCGCAGCGCGATGGGCCGGTAGCTGTACCCGGGTTGAAAAATCTCACCCCGTACTTTACATGATCCACTGGAACATGGGAATGCCCGTAAACGATCAAATCCACGTTGTCAAAATCCTCGATTATCCGTTCCTCGAGACCTTCCGGCGCACCTCGACCGTGGGTCAAACCCACCTTGGTTCCATCTATCTCTATTACATCGTGCGATGGCAGCATCGCCCGGACCACGGGAGGATCCATGTTGCCGTGGACCCCGTGAAAAGGCATCCGCTGCATGAAAAAGACCAACTCCTCGCACACGATATCGCCTGCATGGAGAACCAGGTCGGCACCTACAAAATATCTCTCCCACATCTTTTTAAACTCGGGAGTTACTTTTTTCAGGTGGGTATCGGACAATACAGCTACCTTGGTCAATTAATCAACCTCCGCGGTTTCTCCTCCCGAAATTCAGGCCCCGTCCCCGTTCCCCGACATGGTCGTTCAAGCGCAAACCCATCTACAGGCTGGATTAAAATGCGATTAAGTATAACAGGCACATTGGAAAATACAAGGGCTAATGAGGTCCCCAAATTCCCCGTAAAACTTTCCCAAAAGGAATGCTT
>CAYXDR010000616.1:0-828 GCA_964463515.1 uncultured Desulfobacteraceae bacterium
ATTAAGGGGGGCGGCTGTCAAGATCTGGCCCGGATTGTATCAAAGATATCAAGCCTTTATATAACGGGCGCTTTTGCCGCTTAGTTCAGGAACGCTCCTGGAATCCACGATCAGTGCAGCGTGGTTTGCGATCATAGCGTAGTCGATCGCCTTGTGATCCGTGCTTACCAGAATACAGTCATACGAGGAAATTGTCCCCGGCGTGAGTGGTACGCTGGTTTTTCCTTCAAACCGGGGATATTCACGAGTAGGGCTTATCACTGAAACATGCGGGTCATGGTAGTCCACAGAAGCGCCTTTTTGCTCCATCAGTTCAAGGAGTTTGAAACTAGGGCTTTCCCGGCAGTCGTCTACATCTGGCTTGTAAGCAAGCCCTATCAGGAGTATCTTTGCTCCTTTCAGCGCCTTTCCATCCTGGTTGAGAGCATCCATCACCTTGTGTACGACCCATCCAGGCATCCCGCAGTTTACTTCCCCTGCCAGTTCTATGAACCGGGTGGGCTGCTCGTATTGCCTGGCCTTCCAGCTCAGGTAAAACGGGTCTATGGGTATGCAGTGCCCCCCGAGGCCCGGGCCCGGGTAGAAGGCTGTAAAACCGAAAGGCTTTGTTCTGGCGGCGTTGATGACCTCCCAGAGATCGATGCCCATTCGGTCGAAGAGCATTTTCAGCTCGTTTACCATGGCGATATTGACGGCCCTGTAAGTGTTTTCAAGTATTTTGCAGGCCTCGGCCGCCTCGCATGTGGACACCGGCACGGTCGTGTCCACCGCGATGTGATAAATTGCTGCAGCCGTTTCCAGCGCTTCCGGTGTGTAGCCTCCGACAAC
>CAYXDR010000616.1:838-1649 GCA_964463515.1 uncultured Desulfobacteraceae bacterium
CCTTAGGTATGGTTTTTGTGCTTACATTCAGCCTCCCCGGATCTTCCCGTTCCGGGCTGTAGGCGACGAAAAAGTCCTTGCGCGCACTCAGGCCCGAGCCCTTTTCGAGAATCGGGACGACGATTTCTCTGGTGGTTCCAGGGTAGGTGGTCGATTCAAGCACGACAAGCTGGCCTTTTCTCAAACGGGGTGAGACCGCCTCGCAACTGTTTTGCACATATGTCAGATCCGGCTGCTTCATTTTGTCGAGAGGGGTCGGCACGGCTATCAGGATCGCATCTGGTTCCTTAAGCCGTTCGAAATCGCCGGTTGCTTCGAATCTTCCGGTGGCCGCCATGCAGGACACAATTTCATCCGGGATGTGTCCGATATAGGATTTGCCTTCCGCCAGCCTCTGCACTTTGTACTGATCGACGTCGAAGCCGAGCACCCGCGCCCCGCCGTCGGCAAACGCTTTGCATAGCGGTAGACCCACATAACCGAGCCCGATCACCCCGATCAGCGCTGTCCCGTTTTCAGCCTTCTTTATCAGTCTGTCTGCCAGTTGCCTGTATTCCATATCAATGCTCCGTTCACATACTTGTTGAATTTAAGATCTGCCGTGGTTCGTGTCATTTTCCATTGATCCATAAAATTATCAAGATAAATTTCCGGTAGGCTGCAGGACGGTGGTTTATGAAGCGTGACCCCGATAAGCCGGGGGATTTTTACGAGGCCATCAAAATTGATGGCCTCGTAAGAAGTACAATCCCCGGCTTATCGGCGTCGGGATCGAAATCGGTATCGGGTTCGAAAAGGCTGCCGATCAACG
>CAYXDR010000617.1:0-1646 GCA_964463515.1 uncultured Desulfobacteraceae bacterium
CATTCCCGAACTTCAACTCAAGAACGAAGAAGCTTTCCAGAAAGGCATGGACCGGATTCTTGAGGAGGCGGAACTCAACGCCGAGCAGGAGAAGAAGCTCGAGCGGGAGTTCTCCCGGGAATACCACCTTATCACCCGGGATGACCGGCTGGACAAGGTTGCAAAGGATATCGTCGAACACTTCACCGAACGGGGGCATCGCGGAAAAGGAATGGTCGTGAGCATAGACAAGGCCACGGCCGTGAAGATGTATGACCGGGTGAAAGGGCATTGGGGACGTAAAATAGAGGTGCTGAAGGCGATGCTGCCCCGGATGAAAGGGGCGGACCGGCAGGAGGTGGAAGATAAGATCGCTTACATGGAAGAAACCGACATGGCCGTGGTGATTTCATCGTCCCAGAACGAGGTGACGGAAATGCAGGCCAAGGGGCTGGATATCAAACCCCACCGTCGGCGCATGGTTCAGGAGGATCTGGATACCCGGTTCAAGGATCCCGACGACCCCTTCCGCCTCGTATTCGTGTGCGCCATGTGGATGACCGGCTTCGACGTCCCATCCTGCTCGACGATCTATCTGGACAAACCCATGCGAAACCATACCCTGATGCAGACAATCGCCAGGGCCAACCGGGTTTTCAAAGACAAGGTCAACGGGCTGATCGTAGACTACGTGGGGGTTTTTAGGAACCTTCAGACCGCTTTGGCCATTTATGGCTCTGCTGCCGGCGGCACACTGCGGCCGGGAGAGCAGCCTGTCCGGGCGAAGACGGAACTTGTGGACATGCTTAAAAGCGCGATTGAGCAGACGAAACAGTTCCTCGGGGAGGCCGGGATCGAGGTGGAACCTATTATCGCCGCAAGGCAGTTCGAGAGGGTCAAGCTCCTGGATGATGCCGTAAACGCCATCCTTGTCAATGACGACACACAGAAACGGTTTGCCAATTACGCCGGTATGGTGAACCGGATATACAAAGCCATTCTTCCCGATCCCAAAGCCAATGAGTTCGTGGCAATCTGCTCCCTGTTACGGGTGATTCAGCTGAAGATCGACGCACTCAAGCCCGAGGTTGATGTGTCAGATGTTCTGAAAAAAGTTGAGTACCTCCTGGATGAAAACATATCGGCCAAGGGCTATGTAATACGCGAACCCGTGACCTACTACGGGGATAAAAAGCTCGTTGACCTGAGCGGGATCGATTTCGAAGCTCTCCGGAAAAAGTTTTTCAAGGAAAGAAAAAGAATCGAGGTCGAAAAACTGCGGGGGGCCATAAATGCCAATCTTGAAAAAATGGTGCGCCTGAACAGAACCCGGGTCAACTTCCTGGAGAAATTCCAGCAGATGATAGATGAATACAACAGGGGCGCGGCCAACGTGGAAGAGTTCTTCGATCGACTTCTTAAGTTTGTGAACGAGTTGCAGGCGGAGGAGAAGAGGTGTGTCTCCGAAGGCCTCACGGAAGAAGAGCTCGCCGTGTTCGATCTCATCACGAAACCCGACATGATCCTTACCCGGAAGGAGGAGGCGCAGGTCAAAAGAATCGCCAGGGAGTTACTGGAAGTCCTGAAACGCGAGAAACTGGTCCTCGACTGGCGGAAGACGCAGGCGAGGCGTGCCGCTGTTCGCGTCACCGTGGAGGACAAACTCG
>CAYXDR010000618.1:0-1643 GCA_964463515.1 uncultured Desulfobacteraceae bacterium
TTCACTCACCCCACGGATCTGGAACACCACCCGGGAGTTCAGAGGAGAGGCTGTCTTTGCCCACGACCGGCCGGGCAGAAACCCGCAACCCAGATACCGGCACCTCTGAGGCTTTTTCCACATAGCCGGCCGGGTAGTGGCGGACCAGGTTGACCAGACCGTACATCCGCCGTTGACCGCTCCGGCCCTCTTCACGGAACCATCCCTCACAAAGAGAAAATGTGTGGGGGCCGATGATCTCGGCCTGTGCGAGCAGCCTGTCGGTCTGCCGGGAGGGGTTGAAGATCCGCTCTGAGGGCTCCATTTTAAGAGAACCCGGGCGCTTGCCCTTTTCGTGGCGGCGGATGACTTCCATTCGGCGTGGATCGAGGATTTCAATGTCTTTGTCGTAGACCCTTACCACCACGGAGCTGTAAAGGGGGCTGGCCTTGCCGCGTAGTAACTGTTATCCACCTGGACTGTGCCGTCGTCATAAACCGTCCGGGTAACCTGGCGGAAGTAAGCAAATGGACTCAGCGGCAGCGGCATCAGGTAGGGCTTTTCCTCCTGGTACATCTCCTCGACCTGCCGTTTGGCTCGACCGTGAATCCGGCGCGCCGCCCAGCGCTCCTCCCAGCGCATCAGCCACTCGTTCTGAGCCTCTATGCTCTCAAACCTTCGCCCTTCTAAAGCAGTATCCTGGGTGTATTTGACCGCATTTTCGACAGTCCCTTTCCGGTTCGCATCCCTGACTCTCGCAGTGTCTGCTATAACGCCATAGTGGGACAGCATGGCGGCGTAGAGCACGTTGAGATCAGGCTCATAAATGTCGGGTTTGATCACACCCTCTTTAAGATTATCGAGACATACATATTCCACGCAGCCCCCGAAGTAACGAAAGGCTTCCTCATGGAGCCTGCACCAGGTCTCCTTGCTCGATTTCCACACAACTTTCCGGAACGCACGGCCCGAGTACTTCAACGACATCACAAACAGCCGGGGGCTGCGATATCTCCCGTTGGCTTGAAGGCTCAGGGCACCTTTGCCGTAATCGACCTGGGCCTCTTCTCCCATGAGAAATTCCAGGCGGTCATACTGCCGGGGATCTTTCTTCTTAAGGCCGCGCACAAACCGCTTTACACTGTTATAGCGGTGCGTGAAGCCGAACCGTTCCACCAGGTCCTGGTAGACCGCAGTCGCGTTTCTACCAAGCCTGAGCTGCTCCTCGATCCATTCACGGTGAGGTTCACAGGCCGACACCGCGTGCTTCGGAATCTTTTCCTTCGGAGCCGGTGGCCGGGGTGGGGGATTTTGGCCGGATTCATCACAAAAGCCGGTGGCCAGGGTGGGGGATTTCGAAGGGTCGTTGCCTTCGTCGTCAACCAGATCATGTATTCGCTCGTATCTGCGGATGGTTTTCCGGTCGACACCAATCTTACGCTCAATCTCACGTTGACCGATCCCCCTGTCAAGTAAAGTACTTAATGTCGTTTGTAAATGCGGCTTCAAAACGTTCATCCTTTCTTACCCCCTTCTGTAGATTCAACAGATGGGAGTCTTTACGTTCTGTCGCCGTTTTCGGCAATGCCTAAAAGAAAATCAGATTTGCCGGGTGGGGCATTTTGACCCGGCCATAGGTGGGACACTTTGGGTGGCCATCAGGG
>CAYXDR010000619.1:0-1625 GCA_964463515.1 uncultured Desulfobacteraceae bacterium
TAATTCGTTTCAAGCGGCATAAAGCAGAATTTACGGTTTCATCAAACTTTGGAGGTGAAAGTCATGTCCCTGATAACCATATCGAGAATTATAGGGTGCGACTGCGGGGAAATCGGCCGTAATGTGGCCGATGGGCTCGATCTTGAGCTTTACGATGATGAACGATTCCGCGAGGAGGCCGTTAAAATGGGAATTTCAAGCCAGGAGGCGGCCCGGTTGGATGAAAAGAGACCCGGTTTTTTCGACCGACTGTTCAATCATAGACCTTACCTGTATCGTGAACTAATGGAGTCTGTGGTTTACGAAATCGCCAGGCGCGGTTCCGGTGTGATAGTTGGGCATGCCAGTCAGGTGTTGCTGCAAGACTTTGCCTGCGCATTTCATGTTCTTTGCAGCTGCCCTGAAGCTTCGAGAATAAAGCGTGTGGCTGAGAAAGGCGGGATAAGCACTGAAAGGGCGGAAGAATTAACTAGAAAGGCGGACAGGGAAAGAGATGATTTTTTGAGGACAGCATATCATCTTGACTGGAAGAATCCGGCTCTGTACGACTTGGTGATAAATACCGATAAACTGGGAAGTGAATATGCAGCGCGGCTTATAATTACAGTGGTCCGGGAGAGGATCACCGAGTGCGGGCTGGATTCGATTTCTTCCATGGCCAGGCTTTCTTTGAAGAAAAAAGCCTGGGCCGCCCTGATTGAAAAAGGTTTCAACGTCAATCTGCTTTTTCTGGACGTTCCTGAGGAGGGTGAGGTCCGTGTAAGGGGGCTGGCCTCAACGGTTGATGAAGCCGACAGTATAAAATCGGTGCTGGAAGGTGTGGAGGGTGTGCGGCAGGTTTCCCTCGATGTTTCGGTTTATTGATTGAGCCTCGGCTGTGAAGGCCGGCCCTTATGCAGATAACCTGAGAGTCGGTTACGGGAGGATGAATGAGACTTTCCACGCGCAGCAGATATGGTGTCAGGCTGATGCTGGAGCTGGCGGCGGATTATGGAACCGGACGGCTCAGGCGGCTTGCCGAAATAGCAAGGCGGCAGTCTGTATCTGTAAAGTATCTCGAGCAGATCGTCGTGCCCCTTAAGCGGTCCAGCTATGTGATGAGTTATCGAGGAGCTAGGGGCGGGCACAGACTGGGCAGGCACCCAGGTGAGATTTCAGTCGGGGAAATCGTCGCCCTGCTTGAAGACGGCTGTCATGTAGTGGAATGCGCCGGGGATGCGGGGGTATGCGAAAGGTCGGATAAGTGCGTTACACGCAAATTATGGAAAGAAGCCTCCGAGGCTTTCTATCGAACACTGGATTCGTTGACTTTGCAGGATTTAATGGAACAGGCGGCCAAAAGCGGAGACGACCCGGCAGCTCCATGCCCGGAAACCGGGTCAGCCTCTGCTGGGCCGGAAGGGGCGGGCCCGGGCCGGGTTCGAAATCGCCCAGGCCGAAGATCTCCGGCTGCCAGGCTGGATCGATGAAAGGACCGCAGGCGACACTGTCGATCATCTTTCCGAGCAGCTTACGCCTGCCTGCGTGTTTCCCGAAATTAGTAATCACTTTTTTCACAAATCGCCTATATTTGATGAGGTCGTAAAAACTCAGGATATCCCCTCTATCGTCACCCCGGCGCAGGC
>CAYXDR010000620.1:0-1623 GCA_964463515.1 uncultured Desulfobacteraceae bacterium
TCTTCTATTGATGGTCTCAGCGCCGTTCATGGTGAATTTTGCGGCAGGGGCCGGCTTGAGGATGGTGGCTTTCTTATCGGCCCTGGTCGGTTATACGTGGATGGGGGCGGTGTTTCTTTTTTTCTGCGTGCATGTCCCCATCGATATCGGGTTTGGATTCAGGCGGCTTTTCAGGTTGGTTTCCGGTCGTTTGCAATCTGTCCCGGCAAGACGCCTTCCGGTGTTTGCATTTTCGGTGGCGGTAGTTTCAGCTGCTCTTGTGTGGGGGTTTTTCGAGGCCCGCGAAATACGCATCGAGCATGTAGACCTGCACTCGGAAAAGATTGCCGGGCCGGTGCGCATCGTCCAGGTGTCCGACCTTCATTTGGGAGTTGTAAGCGGAGAGGCCTTTGCGGTTAAAGTTGCAGGTCTTGTTGACAAACTCGATGCGGATCTCCTTGTTTCCACCGGAGACATGGTTGACCGGGGCCTTGCTGATGCCGAAGGGACGGCTGAGGCGTTTAGAGAGGTTTCTGCTCCGGCCGGGAAATTCGCTGTTGCCGGGAACCACGAGTTTTACACTGGAATTGAAGAAGCGGAAGAGTTCCACGAGATGGCCGGCTTTACCTTTCTGAGAAACAGGGAGGTTTCCGTGCTGGACCGGCTGACCATAGCCGGTGTGGATGATCCTGCCGGTGCCGGGCATGGGGTGGATACCGAGCTTTTCGAACGCCGGCTCAGCCAGGCGTTGCCTCCTGAAAATTTCGGCATTCTGCTCAAACATCAGCCGGTACCTTCGAAGGGTTTCGACTTGCAGCTTTCCGGCCACACTCACGGGGGACAGATATTCCCGTTCAATTTTATCGTGGGGTTGGTCTACCCGCGTGTAAAAGGCCTTCATGAGACAGGAAAAGGATCTTGGATATACATAAGCAGGGGGACCGGCTTTTGGGGCCCTCCGATCAGGCTTTTTTCCCCGCCCGAAATCACAGTGATAGATATAAGTCCTCAGGCCTCGTGAACCGCCCTCAGTTTTATTTTCCGTCTCCCCGCATGCTCAATGAAATCCTTTTCCTGTCTATGTCCACCCCGAGCACTGTCACTTCCACTTTTTGGCGGACCTTCACCACCTCCGAGGCATCCTTCACGAACCTGTCGGACAGCTTGCTTATGTGAACCAGGCCGTCCTGGTGGACGCCGATGTCCACGAAGGCACCGAAGGCGGTGACGTTGGTGACGATTCCCGGCAGTTTCATGCCGGGTTCCAGATCTTCGAGGCTTTCGACCCCGTCCTTGAAGGCAGGAGGTTCGAAATGCTCCCTGGGGTCCCGCCCCGGCTTGGACAACTCCTGAATTATGTCGGTAAGGGTAGGGATACCCACCGTGTCGGTCACATAGCGTTCGGCCGGGATGGCTTTGCACAAATCGGCGTTTCCCACCAGCTCCGTGAGCGAGCATCCCAGGTCCCCGGCCATTTTTTCCACCAGTTGGTAGCTTTCCGGGTGAACAGCGCTCGCATCGAGGGGATTGGCTGCCCCGCTTATCCGGAGAAATCCTGCAGCCTGTTCAAAGGCCTTGGGACCGAGCCTGGGAACTTTTTTAAAGTCCTGCCTTGACAGAAATGCACCGTTTTCGTTGCGGTGG
>CAYXDR010000621.1:0-559 GCA_964463515.1 uncultured Desulfobacteraceae bacterium
TATATTTCCACGGAATCTGTTTTTCAACAGAATTTAAAATAATTTAATCAAGATGAGCGACAGGCATGAAATATTCTCTGAGGAAAAGAGTGCTGGTCACAGGCGGGGCGGGGTTTCTCGGGTCACATCTTTGTGAGCGGTTGTTGGCGCATGATTGCGAAGTGATTTGCGTGGATAATTTTTTTACCGGGGATAAACGTCACATCACAACTTTGTTGGACAATCCAAACTTTGAACTTATCCGCCACGATATTACGTTTCCCTTGTATCTGGAAATAGACGAAATTTTCAATCTCGCCTGCCCGGCGTCTCCGGTCCACTACAAGTTCGATCCGGTACAAACAACCAAAACCTGCGTTCACGGATCCATTAACATGCTGGGGTTGGCCAAACGTGTAAAAGCCAAGATCTTCCAGGCTTCGACATCTGAAGTTTACGGGGACCCTGAAGTGCATCCCCAGGATGAGGCATACTGGGGCAGGGTAAACCCCATCGGAGTGCGTTCTTGCTATGACGAGGGAAAGCGCTGCGCTGAAACACTTTTTTTTGATTACCATCG
>CAYXDR010000621.1:569-1623 GCA_964463515.1 uncultured Desulfobacteraceae bacterium
CGCCCTGGAAATAAAAGTGGCAAGAATATTCAATACATACGGGCCAAGAATGCACCCAAACGACGGCCGAGTCGTTTCCAATTTCATTGTTCAGGCATTGAGGGGCGCACCAATAACCATTTTCGGAGACGGCTCACAAACAAGATCATTCTGTTATGTTGATGATATGATTCAGGGCTTCTTGCAACTGATGAACACCGGCGATGACTTCAACGGCCCGGTCAACCTGGGGAATCCGGATGAATTTACAATTCTTGAGCTTGCAGAAAAGATTATAGGGCTGACAGGATCCCGTTCGGAGCTGGTTTTTAAACCGCTCCCCGCCGATGATCCCCGCCAGCGGCGACCCGATATCACGCTCGCAACCCAAGTGCTGGGCTGGAGCCCGGAAACAGACCTAAGACAAGGACTTGAAAAAACAATTTCATATTTTGACGCGCTTCTTTCGGAAATACCGCCGGAAAGTCTCCCGCGGATAGTCACCTGAAGCAGTTAAAACGGACAATTGCAGCGACTGCCTTAATGCCGTCCTTCCAGGTAATTTTTTTGCCTTCCGAGTAATCCCTGCCCGAATAGGAAATTCCCACCTCATAAATTCTTGCTTTGCGTTTGGCCAGTTTTGCAGTGAGTTCAGGCTCGACCCTGAAATCGTCAGATTCAATAGATATGGATCTTATTAGATCGCCTTTAAATGCCTTGTAACACGTTTCCATATCGGTAAGGTTCACGTTACTGAGCATATTGGAGAAGATGGTAAGCATTTTGTTCCCGACCATGTGCCAGAAAAGATGAACCCTGTGTTCGTCGCCTCCGACGAATCGTGACCCATAGACCGCATCGGCTTTGCCTTGCATTATCGGTCCGATTACGCGCGTGAAATCCTGGGGGTCATATTCCAGATCTGCATCCTGGATAATGACGATATCCCCCGTGGTCTGGGCGAACCCAGTCCTGAGAGCGGCTCCTTTACCCTGGTTCCGATCATGAAAAAAAACTCTTACTGAATACTCATCGAAGGTGTCCGGCAATCTTTCTATGATCTGTTTCGATCCAT
>CAYXDR010000622.1:0-1617 GCA_964463515.1 uncultured Desulfobacteraceae bacterium
CATAAGTAGTTGGAATCACTGGAGGCCGGTACAGGCTTCGTAGGAATGACGAAAATGGTGCATTTTTGATTTTTTCGATACCATAAAGATTAGGCCTTGACTTGAGAAATTCATTCAATTATTTTGGTTGTGTCGATAGTAAGCATTCATAATTACTCCCATAACAGACAGAGGTTAGAAATGAACAAGTCCCAGTTGATCGAAGCCCTGGCCAAGGACCAGAACCTGGCATTAAAGAAGGCGGAAGAAGTGGTAAACACCGTATTCGGCAATATGGAAGAGGCCCTTGTCAAAGGCGAGAGGGTCGAGATTCGGGGATTGGGAAGTTTTAAAGTGAAAAGTTACGAAGGCTACAACGGAAGAAATCCCAAAACCGGTGAAATCATAAAAGTGACCCCGAAAAGGCTCCCATTTTTCAAGGTTGGAAAAGAGCTGAAGGAACGTGTTGACTTTGACGTTTGATTCCGGTTTTGTTCAGGGCTTTTTGTCGGCCGGGGATGCGATTTTCAATCTTCTGGCCGATTTTTATTGCCGTCAATGTTTGTGGGTGAATCGATAAACACCTTGGTCGTGCTAGACGGGGAGCTAGCGGTGCCCTCAGCCCGAAATCCGCTTATGCGGGGTTGAATGTCCTTACTGAGGCCCTGTGCAGCGGCAGTTAACTTTGTTGCCCCGGGGAAGGGATGGACCTCACGTGACAGGCGCTTGTGAACCCCGTCAGGTCCGGGAGGAAGCAGCGGTAAGCAAGAGAGTCTGTGTCGTGCAGATTTCTATCCTTTTTCTCCAGGCGATGGAGCCTGTGCTGTGACGGGTCGAATGAGGATGCACGGCCAAGGTTTAAATTCTTTTTTTTCCAAATCTCCCGGCCGTTTCTGCTTTGTGAATCTTTCCGTATTTCCAAACTTGGCCCATGGTGTCTTTACCCGTCTGGGCGGTTTAAGCTTACCTCCATATGAATCTCTCAATGTAAGTTACGCAGTCGGAGATCTACCCGCAGCAGTTTCCGGTAACCTGTCGTTGATCCGTGAGGTCTTGGGGGCGGATAGGCTTGTTTTCATGAACCAGGTTCACGGCAGCACGATCTACACAGTCAAGAAAATGCCGGGTAGGCGGGAAGACTGCAGCGTGCCGGAGGCGGATGCTGTTGTAACATGTGTTACCCGGGCTGCAATTATGGTGAAGCTGGCTGATTGCCAGGGGATAATCATTTACGATCCGGAGCGGAAAGTGGCGGCCGTAGTTCATTGCGGCTGGAGGGGGCAGGCTGCGAACTTGGCAGGCAGGGTCGTTGGCCGGATGGCCGAGGAATTTGGATGCCGCCCGGAGGCCCTGTATGCAGGGATCAGCCCCTCGCTCGGACCCTGCTGCGCTGAATTCGTAGGCTACAGGGATATTTTCCCTTCGTATTTCCAAAGGTTTATGATTCGGGAAAACTATTTTGACTTATGGGCACTCACCCGCTTTCAGCTGCAGGAAGCGGGTTTGGCGGAAGAAAATATTTCGGTTGCCGGGCTGTGCACGAAATGCAGGACGGACTTGTTTTTTTCCTACCGTGGAGAAGGTGTCACCGGCCGTTTCTGTGCCGTGGCCATGCTGCGCTAATCCCCAGTATCCCCT
>CAYXDR010000623.1:0-1612 GCA_964463515.1 uncultured Desulfobacteraceae bacterium
CTTCTGGCGGTTTCGGATCTGGTCACCGAGATGCGTGAAATCAAGCACCCTTTCAGGGCTGGAGTCAAGGCTCAGAAGGGCATCGAATTTTGATTCCGCCCGGAAGCCGACCGCGTCGCAACGCTCAACGATGATGCCCTCGTAAAAGTGCCATCCCTGCCTTATCGGGGTCGGTATCGGTATCGGGGTCGAAAAGGCCGCCGATCAACGTCCGATACCGATCCCGATACCGACACCGACCCCGAGGAACATCGTTTTTGTGACTTTTTACGACCTCATCAATGATAAAGGAGAAATGATGTATCTATACTGGCGAATACAGCAGGACCTGCGTTTTCTCGGAGAGATAATTCTATTTCACGATCCAAGTTTTATTAGATGCCATAAGCAGTGGCTTCGCCGGAATGCGGCCGGGATAGCCCTGGCCGAGCAGTTGGAATGGACGGTGTTTGGAAGCTGCTCTTTGAATTAAATGCTTGACTTGCAGCGCGCAGAGTGAATAGTATTTTCGCCTGAAAGCGGCCTTAGGGCCTTGATAGGGAAGACGGTGTAATTCCGTCGCGGACCCGCCGCCGTAACCGGGGACGAAAGCCGCAGGATGCCACTGCCCTGAGCTCAGGAAACGCCGAGAGTGCCGGGTGGGAAGGCGCGGTGAGTAGATTGATCCGGAAGCCGGAAGACCTGCTTTCACATTACCGACACCATGCAACTCCCCGTGGAGTAGGGATAGGGGTGTCGGATTGAGGGGATTAAAAACGGAATCCTCGGACCCTTTATGCGGGCCCGGGGATTTTTTTTGCGGGGTGAAAAGCGCGTTCATGATGCAGGTATGCCGGTTGTCGATGTGAAAAAACTACTGCTGATCAGACACTGTGAAACCGTGAGTGGGCCAAGACGGTATATCGGGAAAACCGATTCCGCCCTTTCGCGCAAAGGGCGGTCTCAGGCGGGAATGCTTGTTGGGCCACTAAAAGCGTCAGGTGTTCACCATGTACTTACGAGCCCTGCGGTCCGGGCATTTGAAACCGCTCTACTGGCCTCTGAGGGAACCGGGGCGGCTGTCGAGCAGGATCCGGATTTATGGGAAATAGATTTCGGAAGATGGGAAGGCATGAGTTTTGCCGAGATTGCCGCTGCGGATCCGGACCTGGTTTCGCAATGGGCAATGGGGCGAATGGATTTTTGTTTTCCCGAAGGAGAAAGCCTGGTTTCGTTCTGGGGGCGGATAAAACGGGCGGGAGAGCGTATAGGCCAGCGGCAGGATGAAACCGTCGCAGCCGTTACACACGGAGGAGTAATTCGAATGCTCTTGTGCTATTTCCTCGGGCTGGATCCCCGGTCACACCTCATGTTCGAAATCAGTCCAGGATCTATAACTATCGTTCATCTATACCGGGAAAGTGCAGCTCTTTTCGGCTTGAACGATCGATGCCATATGGAGGTTGGTTCAAATGGCTGAAATAACATTTATTACCGGTGGCTGCCGCAGCGGCAAGAGCAGCTTTGCGCAGCGACTGGCAGAGGGGGCCGGGAATCGGCGTTTGTTCATCGCAACGGCGCCTGTCCTGGATCAAGAAATGGAAACCAGGGTGAGGCGACACAGGGAAATGCG
>CAYXDR010000624.1:0-1612 GCA_964463515.1 uncultured Desulfobacteraceae bacterium
CTAGCCTATATCAGCCTCTCGGAAAAGAAAATCTGTTCTTGTCCTTGTCTGGCACGCAGATTGATACGGTTTTTCTCATGCGCGCCAACGGCTCAGGTTCCCGGAACCGGATGGTGATGGACAAGGCTTGGAATTCATAATTAACTTACACGGAGGAGAAAATGAAAATGAAGAAATTGATGATTACCCTTACAGCGGTTGTTTTTCTTGTATGTTGCACCGGGCCTGCGGCTTGGTCTTTGGACCAGGTGGATATCAACACCGCATCGGTCGAAGAATTGACCCAGCTAAAAGGCGTCGGGCCCAAGATAGCTGAAAGAATAATCGAGTACAGGGAAACCAAGGGCCTTTTCAAATCGCCGGAAGAAATCACCAAAGTTCGAGGAATCGGCCCGAAATTGCTCGAAAACAACAAGGAGTTGATTACTGCAACCCAATAGTTTGAGCAGCGTGCCCGCGAGACGAGCAGGGGGGGATAATTAGGACCGCATAAAGACGGTCGCCTGCCGTCCGCGGGCACATATCGGCGAGAATCCGCCCGGCCGATATTACTGCGACGGCTTACCGCAACGAATTCCAACCGGTTTGCAACACGATCGGTTCCGCCCCTTCCCCGCCTCTTTCCGCCAGAAATATTTTATCAATTTTACTCCAGCATCCGGGACTTTATCTCCGTAAACGAAGATCGCTCACGCGGTTGATGAAAAGTCTTTTGTATGCTATCAATAATACAAGCTGGGCCGAAGAAATATTTGAATAAGCGCCCGATTATTATTTTGCGTGCAGTTGAGGAAAAATGGATAATTCAGGCCTTTCCGTGCTGATGGTCACGCCCGAAGCCGCTCCTTTTGCCAGGTCCGGCGGACTCGGAGATGTAGCCGGTGCGCTTCCGGCCGCTCTTGCATCCCTGGAAACAGAAACATCAGTCATAACCCCCTTTTACCGGTGCATCCGCAAATCCGGCATCGAAGCCCCGACGGTACTGAGAAGAATTTCCGTCCCTCTGGGCACGGATGTCCTCGAGGCATCGGTTCGAAAAGCCACTACACCCGAAGGGGTCGATATCTATTTCCTGGAACGTGAAGAACTTTACGACCGCCCTAATCTCTACAGCTCACCGGCCGGAGACTATTACGACAACCTCGAGCGATTTACATTTTTCTGTCACGGAGCACTGAAAGCCGCCGTAGCACTCAAACTGCGGCCCGACATCATCCACTGCCATGACTGGCAATCCGCGCTGGTCTGCCCCCTGCTCGCAGGGCCGTATCGCAATTCCCGGGGCCTGAACCAGGCGCGCACTGTTTTTACCATACACAATATCGGTTATCAGGGCATTTTTTCGGCTTCAAGGTTCCCTGTCACCGGCCTTCCGCTTGAAACTTTCTTCCATACCGAAGGCCTGGAATTCTGGGGTGACATGAACCTGATGAAAGGAGGTGTTCTCTATTGCGATGCGGTTACCACGGTGAGCCCGACCTATGCCCGTGAGATACAAACACCAAAGTTCGGGATGGGGCTGGACGGTGTGCTTCGAAAGCGGTCGACCTGTTTGCACGGCATATTGAACGGCGTTGATTACCGGGTTTGGAACCCTGCGGTAGATCCATTC
>CAYXDR010000625.1:0-1588 GCA_964463515.1 uncultured Desulfobacteraceae bacterium
GAGGGAAAAGACAGAGGTCCGAGGTCAGAGGTCGGAGGTCAGAGGTCGGAGGGCTGATGTGTCACCGATGTCGGCTCAAAGCTATAATCGGTAAACAGGGTCTGGTTTAGCATGAGAAGTTTCACAGACGTCTACTCCCCAAAGACCAGAACCAAGGGCCTGACCTTGTCTTCGGACTCCCGGTTCATTATGATGAGCGACATGCATCGCGGAGACGGCACCGGTTCGGATGATTTTGCACACAATTCGCTGGTCTACAAATGCGCCCTTGATTATTACCTGAGATGCCAGATGTCAGAGGTCCGAGGTCGGAGGTCGGAAGGCAGATGACAGATGACAGAAGACTGACGACGCAAGTCGGAGGGGAAAGACAGAGGTCGGAGGGCGGGAGGGACAGGAGTCGGGGGTCCGATGTCACCCCGGTTGAACACCCCAAAGGGGACCCCGGTTCAACTGGGCAGGGAGGGTGGAAGATGGGCCTTATAGAAAGGTGGCAGGCTCGATATTAAACGTGTCTGCCAATGCCTTCAGGTGTCGAAGATTTAACGCTCTCTTGCCACTGAGTATTTCAGAAACGGACGATTTGGAACCTAAGATCCCGATCAAGTCCTTCTGCTTCAGGCCATTTTGATTCATGAGGAATTTCAACACGTCAACGGCGCCGGGACTTTTGATTGGGAAGTTTTCCGACTCATAATATTCAATTAAAACCGTCAGTGTTTCTGCGTATTCGGCTAAATCCCCCTTTGTCTCATCAAATACCGATTCAAGAGAGCGGAGTGCATGTTCATAATCCCACTCGTTTTTGATAATTTTCAACGGAAACAAGTGGGTATTTTCACATTCGTTTAAGGCAGGCATTTTGAATCCTCCTTCAGCTTCAATTTGTCATACCTGACGTGCGGTAAAATATATTTAATCCACATTCGCTGCGCGGTGAAATTGACCCTGACGACCAGCCTGTATTTCGTGCCACCGATGTCGAAGATGACACATTTTCCCACAAGGTCTGCTGTAACAAATGTTTTTTTCAACTCACCAAAAGAAGAGAAATCATTTTTCCTGCATATGTTCCACCAGCTTTCCAAGGGCTTTTTAGCGTCGGGGTATTTTGCTGAAAAATCCAGTAGCATTTTTCGCGCGATGATGTGCATGCAGGTATCGTATGGCTGATGCGCGGGCTTGTCAAGAAAAAGTTCTGAAAAACAGAACGACGCAGAGGAAAGCCATAAGGGGTTGTCGGTCAATGCTTGTCGGAGGGAAAAGAGACAGTGTCCGCACCTTGGTGGTACCGGGCTGGGGGACGTCCATAAAAAAGTAAGAAACTTTCGCGCCCAGTGAAACCCCGATGAAACAGAAGCAAGAAAGGTTTCATCCCAGTTAAACAAAAGGCAAAGAAGGTTTAACCCCAGTACGATGCAATGCACCTACGGGGCAGGCGGGATAAATAGGGCAGGCAACTGCAACAAAGGTTTCACCCCGGTTAAACAAAACAGGTTTAACTGGGCAGGCAAAGGCGCAGAGTCCCGGATATCAGATGTCGGAGGACGGAAGACACCCCGGTGAAACCCCTTCGGGAACTCCTTCG
>CAYXDR010000626.1:0-1588 GCA_964463515.1 uncultured Desulfobacteraceae bacterium
AAAAGTTTCCAGGAACGGTTGAAGAAAACCGATTTTCGCCAACTGAAAGGATACGTGGTAAACGTATTGAAGTACCCTGTTGATCTCATTCGCTCCAGCGCCATCGGAACGGTGATAGGCTCCATTCCGGGGGAGGGCGCGGCGGTTGCCAACTTCGTTTCCTATGATCAGGCGAGGCGCTATTCCAGGCGTACAGAGGAATTTGGGACGGGGATAGCACCGGGAATCATCGCCACTGAAGCTGCGAATAACGCCGTTACAGGTGGAGCCTGCGTACCAACTTTTTTTCTTGGTATTCCAGGCAGTTCTAGCACTGCAATTCTTCTTGGTGTGTTGATGATCCATGGTTTTCAGCCAGGGCCCGGCCTGTTCGGCCGAAACGGTGATATTCTTTATGCAGTTTTATTTTCCCTGTTTCTCATTAATTTTTTCATGTTTTTGTTCGGACTCCTGGGTGCCCGGCATTTTGCCAAGGTGATTCAGATCCCCACCAGGCTGCTTGTTCCTGTTGTTTCTTTGATGATGGCGATGGGATGTTACATTCTAAGGAATAATGTAAACGATATCTTTCTCATGCTTATTTTCGGCCTTCTGGGGTACTACATGCAGCGCCACGGCTATCCCCCCGTTGCAACGGTTGTGGGCTTGATACTGAGTCCAATCGCCGAAATGAATCTTATCACGGCGCTGTCACTTTCCCAGGGAAGTATTATGATTTTTTTCACTTCCCCTATAGCCGTAGTTATGTGGGTCCTGATCGCGGTTTCCGTAGTTCTTCCTATCTTCATGAAAAAGAAGAAAAAGGGTCCCACTAAACAGGCCTCGTGACAGGCAATGTTTCACTTGAGAGGAGTCAATTCATCATGGGAAAAACCTTGGCTGAGAAAATCATCGGCCGAAAGCTTAAAAGAGATGTAACGGCAGGTGAATATGTCATTATCGATATCGAAAGGACTTTTTTTCACGAAGGAACAGGTCCGCTGGCTGTAAAGAGGATGGAATCGATGGGCTACAATGAAATCGCCCATCCCGAAAAAATGTCCGTATTCAGAGATCATGGCTCTCCCGCCTACTCCATGGATCTCGCCAATAACCAGAAAACGCTCCTGGAATATGCGGAACGTACAGGAGCCTGGATCAGCGGTCTGGGCGACGGCATCTGTCATGCCCTTATGACCTATGATCAGATTTGCCCGGGGGAAATCATTGTCGGCGGAGACTCGCACACTACCACGGGTGGAGCACTTTGCGCCTTTGCCACTGGAATGGGATCCACAGATGTGGCTGTGGCGACTCTGCTGGGGCGGACATGGATCAAAGTTCCTGAATCCATCAAATTCAACATTTCAGGGAAATTCCCTCGTGGTGTTTTTGCAAAGGACTTGATTCTTCACCTTATCGGAATGATCGGTGCTGATGGAGCCACCTACAAAAGCATGGAGTTTTGCGGTGAAGCATTGTCACGGATGGGTATGCAGGCGCGCCTGACCATTGCCAATATGGCGGTGGAAGCTGGAGCCAAGGCGGGGCTTTTTCCCAGTGACGATATAACCCGCGAGTTCCTGGATTCAAGGGGGAGAGGGGAGAT
>CAYXDR010000627.1:0-1586 GCA_964463515.1 uncultured Desulfobacteraceae bacterium
CGCAGCGCGGCAGGCAGGCGCAGAGATTGGGCAAAAGGACCATTTCCGGATGGAAGCTAATTAGCAGCCAGGGATTTATACATACAGCGGATGCATCCGGTGTTCTCCGGGTGGCAAATCACCTTATGATTAAACTGGAGACAAGCTTCTTCGGCATCGGACTCCGGCTGGTGTAGATATGAATCATCATCAAAACATACATTACGAATCCGCCGGGGTTGATCATCCGGTTCCTGAGGACTTTCACCTGATGGCCAAGCCCGCCGGGCCTGACTGTAACCTTAGGTGCGACTATTGCTTTTATCGAGAGAAAAAAATATTTTTCTCTGAAGATCAGACATTTCGAATGTCTGATGAAATTCTTGAGGCCTTTACCCGTGAATATATAAAATCCCAGCCAGGGAACACGGTTGTATTTGAATGGCAGGGCGGCGAACCCACCCTGGCCGGACTTGATTTATTTCAACGTGCACTGATTTTTCAGAAAAAATACAATACCGGCAAGCAAATCAGCAACTCGTTACAGACCAATGGCACCTTGCTCGACGATGAATGGTGCGCGTTTCTAAAAAAAAACAATTTTCTGGTAGGACTTAGCCTGGATGGGCCTGACACGGATCACAATGCCTATCGAAAGGATAAGAACGGGCATCCGACGTTTAACAAAGTATTCAATGCACTGCGGTTGATGCAGAAATACGGGATTAAGGTCAACGTTCTGGCTACCGTAAACCGAAAAAGCGGCAACCACCCTCTGGAAATTTACCGATTTTTCAGGGAAGCGGATGTCCGATTTATTCAGTTTATTCCCATTGTCGAAAGGGAGGTCGATTTACAAGCCCGGCAATTGGGAATCCACCTAGCTGTGCCACCGTCCATCACTTATGAGGAAACCGCCACCACCGTTACGCCTTGGAGTGTTGAACCCAATCAATACGGTGACTTCCTGATCCGCGTCTATGATGAATGGATTACCCATGACGTCGGAGAAATTTTTGTGATGAATTTTGAATGGACACTGGGCGCCTGGGCAGGGGCAAGACCTGGCATGTGCCATTTTTCACGACGATGCGGACAAAATCTCATCATAGAGCACAACGGCGACATTTATTCCTGTGATCATTTTGTGTACCCCGCATTCCGTCTCGGGAATATCCTGGAAGGCGGCCTTGCTGAAATGGTGCAATCCCAAGAACAGATCGCATTTGGAGCAGCAAAGGAAACGGTTATTCCCGACGACTGCCGTTGCTGTGATGTGATTTTTGCCTGCAGGGGCGGATGCCCGAAACATCGGTTTGCCGCGACAACCGATGGAAAATCGGGGCTGAACTATCTCTGCCCGGGATTGAAGGACTTTTTTCATCACGTTCAGCCCTCCATGGAACAGATGCTCGCGCTGATCAGCCGGGGCAAGCCGGTTAAAAGAATTATGTAGGTGCTCTCTTAATGGTCATTGCTGGCCAGGAACATACCGACAAGTCAACGACATATGATGAAGAGCCCGAAGAATGCGCCCGTAATCTCGTGAAAGGTACGGGGTCAGCCCTTGAAAAGGGACAAAATTAAGACGGTTGACAATTATTATG
>CAYXDR010000628.1:0-1575 GCA_964463515.1 uncultured Desulfobacteraceae bacterium
AGTTTTTCCGGAGACTTTCCGCAGCCCGCGAACCTGAAGAAGCACTCGATATGTTCCATGACTTTAGGCTTCTTTGTGCATTACGCGGGGGACCTTTCGGGGTGGGGGCCGTCAATCGGCAGGTCGAACTGCTGCTTTCCCGAGAAGGCTTCATCCCCCCGGGCAGCAGGTGGTACAGGGGTCGCCCTGTTATGATTACGAAAAACGATTACAACTTGAATCTTTTCAATGGAGACCTGGGCATAATACTGCCGGATCCATCTGCGGGAGACCGTCTTCAGGCTTTTTTTCGATCCGGCGGCCCGGTGAGGTCTGTTGCCGTCGCGGGGTTACCTGAACACGAAACAGTTTACGCGATGACCGTGCACAAGAGCCAGGGGGCCGAATTCGACGAGGCGTTGTTCGTTCTCCCGGACCGGCTTGCACCTGTGCTTACCCGGGAACTCATCTACACTGCGTTGACCAGGGCGAGGTCCCGTGTCGAAGTATGGGGCAGATCCGAAGTCTTTATCGGGGCAGTGGGAACCACGACACGCCGAACTTCCGGTTTGGCCTCCAGGTTATGGGGCGGTTGGACGGTATGAAGGTTTCGCATTTTCGTTGACACTCCAGCCGGGGTTCAAGTATACACTTTTAAAGTAAGGCCGGGGCCAGTTACGGCCAGCGTTACCGTGCCGACACCGGAGCAGGTGCAGGCAGGGCGCTTTTATCCATTATCCATCATCCAGCCCGCCGGGGCGTCCGCGGAAGCGGATGAAAGGGGAATCGACCAGACCACTCCCGCCGATTCAGGCATGTCAAAACGAGGCTTTCTGTCTCAGTTCCGGCATCGGGTGCACTGTCGTCATAAAATGGGAAAGGAGCAAGAGGCATCAATATTCAGGATGGCAAATCCTTCGGTCGGCACACGGTGATCGAGACGGGTTTTATTCCGCCTGAAAGATGTGGGAACGCGAGGATACAAATATGGACGAAACGATTAAGATAAGGGTCCCGAAAGGGCGGAAAAGCAATATGATCGCTGAAGCGAAACGGGGAATGTCTGAAGCTCTGGCGGAGCTCGAACCTCCGTTCAATGACGAGTTTGACAAGGTAAAGCTTCAGGGCTGTTCAACAGCCAGGGGAGGTTTGGAGGTGGTTTATCAGGTGATGCGGGGTGCCTTGCGCGGTGCGGATCAGAAAGCCTGACGCCCGGAGCCGCGCACGTCAACAAGGCACGCCGATTGGAAAACGGCAGTGGAGAAAAGGCGAAGCCGTCGGCCGCCCGCCGGAACCGTTATAGCTATTAGCGATTAGCTGTTAGCCATTAGCTGGGCGGAAAAAAAGAACTACTTTAGAAATACTTTAGAAACTGCCGATACCGACGCCGATTGGAAAACGGCACCGCAGGTCAGCGGACCGAGCGGTTCAAACAAAAAGATAAACCACGAAGAACACGAAGACGCCGATCGGTGTACGGCAGCGGCGGAACCATCAACCAACAACATCGGGAGACGGAACGTTTGCCGGGATTTCAAGTATGATGAGGTCGTAAAAAGTCAAAATAACGATGTCCTTCGGGGTCGGGGTCGCTAT
>CAYXDR010000629.1:0-1573 GCA_964463515.1 uncultured Desulfobacteraceae bacterium
ACCGGATGGCACTAGTGAAGTTTCCAGATCGGAAATGAGGGATTTTGTCTTCGCTCCGCTCAGCCTCCCCAGCCTACGGGCGGGTTCCCGGTTTGCCAAAGATCAAAGTTTATCCGATTCTGGAAAACTCATGGGGAACAAGGCGAAGCCTTCGGCCCGCGGCACGAGGCTCACACCGGAGTCATCCGCCTGTCTGCGTCTGTCTGTCCCTCCGCGGGAGCCAAGCCGCACTGCGGCGGGCAGGCACGCGCTTCTCCATGATTAATCAGGGGCTTGGGCAAAAGCACCATTTCCGGATGAAAGCCAACGAACAGACCGCCTATGGTTCCCGGCAAAGCTCCGGTCTTTTCAGTGAAATACCACTTCGACCAAATGGTTGGAGAGAGCTTCGAAACCGTGCTTTTTTCGTGGATCGGCGACTAAAAGAAAAGGCCGAAATTTTGAAGGCATCCAGCTTTTGGGCTGATTCCTGCCGGTGATCGGTGTTCGTAGAGCCGATGTTCAGTTTGAGAAAGGTCACCGTCAGATAAAATCTGCCAGGAAGCGGCAATAAAATTTCAAATAAAGGAGAAGTTGCCATGGGCTCTTTAAACAACGGAGTTACCGGCGGAACTACCTTTGACGGCTTGCTCGAATGGATCAGAACCATCAGCAATGTTTTCCTGGTAGTACTGTTGCTCAGTGTGACGCTCTTGCTTGGCGCCACCATTGCGATGCGTTTCTTTCTGGGCCAGCCCATCGCCTGGTCGAATGCTGTTTCCAGATACATTTACATTTACATAGTCTTGATAGGCAGTGCTATTTCCTACATGCTGGATGGACATGCCATAATCGAGTCTTTTTACAATGTGCTTCCCAAAGGATTTAAACCGCTGTGTGATCTGGCACACTATCTGATTGTTATGAGCCTGTGTGTACTGTTGATTTTCAAAGGTATCAAGTACACCATGCAAATGTGGGGGGTCCATTCACCTGTATTGCCCTGGTTTCCCATGGGGATCGTTTATTTTTCCATACCCTTGAGTTTTCTTATCATTTTTCTGTTCCTTTTGAGAAAAACGACCGGATTGGGCGGAAAATACAGGCGGAAAGAGAAGTCTCAATCCTTCTTGTACACATCGAAAGGATAGAACATGTGTTAGGCATGCCTGAGTTTTTCTGCTGTAGGTGGATATAAATTTTCGTTCTTATGGGTTGGTAAAAAGCCAAGACGTTTTCATAAGGTGTTTGTTCTATGCTTTGTTTCGGCATGGGGCATGAAATTCCACAAAAAATTGCCTGGAGGTGCGGATGTTATATGTTATCTTAATGATAATTTGTTTCACTTTGCTTATGCTGGTGAAAATTCCCATCCCCTTCGCATTGCTTGCCGCCACCCTGGTTTATTTCCTTGGAGCTGGTCTCCCCTTGGACATTGTTGTCGTTAGAATTCTGAGATCTTTCGACTCTTTCATTTTGCTTTCGATTCCGTTTTTCGTTTTAGCAGGAAAAATCATGTCCGAAGCTAATATCAGTGACCGTTTGATAAGGGTGGCTGATCTGCTGGTAGGGCGATTGAAAGGCAGCCTGGCCT
>CAYXDR010000630.1:0-1564 GCA_964463515.1 uncultured Desulfobacteraceae bacterium
CCGCTACGTGCGCATGAAGGTCAAGGACACGGGGCCGGGAATCCCGGATGAAATTCTCGAGAAAATTTTCGACCCCTTCTTCACCACAAAGGGCGTGGGCGAAGGCACGGGCCTGGGACTAGCCGTGGTTCACGGCATTGTCCAGGACCGCAAGGGCGGAATCACCGTGAAGAGTGTGGAAGGCCAGGGCACCACTTTTTCCATATACCTGCCCGCATCAGAGGGTGACTCGGTTGAAGTGAAGACTGAACAGACCATGGAACTCCCCCGGGGTACTGAATGGGTTCTCTTTGTGGATGACGAGCCCATGATCATGAAGCTGGGACAACGTATGCTGGAGCGCCAGGGCTATACCGTGGAGACCCGGGCAAGCGGCACGGATGCGCTGGAGTGTTTCAGGCAGGATCCCCATCGCTTTGACCTGGTGGTTACGGACATGACCATGCCGGGTATGAGGGGGGACAGGCTGGCAAAGGAAATCCTGGCGATACGCCCTGACATCCCTGTCATTTTGAGCACCGGCTACAGCAAGCAGATATCTAAAGAGAAAGCACAGGAAATAGGCGTTAGTGCTTTTGTTATGAAGCCCCTGACCCAACATGAGCTGGCTAAAACGGTGCGGCAAGTATTAGACGAAGATCAATAGAGGGAGAGAAATGCGAATTGAGGAAGTAGACCCTTTTGGAATCATTGACTTTGATGAATGGCAGAGCATGGTTGATTTGCTTTGCAGAATGGCGAATGTCAAATCGGCCGCGATAACGCGTTTAGACATGCCTTTTATTGAGGTGTTTAAAGTTAGCAATAACGAAGGCAACCCTCTGAATGAAGGAATGCAAGTTGAGTTGGCAACTCACTATTGTGAAGAAGTGATTAATAGACGGAATCGGGTTCTCGTTCAAGACGCTCGGAAATCAAAGCGATGGGCCAACGCCCCGGAGATAGAACACTCTCTTGTCTCCTATATGGGTTATCCTATTTTGCTCCCCGATGGGAGTATCTTCGGAACGATATGTCTTCATGACAGCAAGCCCAATGAATATTCGAATGACATAGATCAACTCATTCGAAGTTTTCGAAAAATTGTAGAATCCCATTTTGCCCTCGCAAGGCAGACGAAAGAATTGAAAGACAAGATCGATGAAATACAGCTTCTGAAAGGAATTATCCCTATATGCTCTCATTGCAAGAGTATTCGAAATGATGAAGGGTATTGGCAAGAAATAGAGAAGTTTGTCAAAAAGCATCCCGATGCTGATTTTAGTCACGGTTTGTGCCCAGAATGTGCCAAAAAATTCTATCCGGACCTGGATTTATACGATTAATGAGCCGTTAGCGAAAAATTGTATCTAGTGGAATCGTCAACGGTAAATGATTGTGCTGGCTGGCAATTTTTGACCACCCTAAAAGTGCATGATTCGATAAGGCTGTACGTATCAAACGGCTTTTGAATTTCGAGTTTTGATTTCACTCCGATGAATTTTCAGGAATAATGGGGTTTAAACTTCAATATTTGATGGGGTCGTAAAAAGTATTATCCCCGGCTTATCGGCGTCGGGGTCGG
>CAYXDR010000631.1:0-1558 GCA_964463515.1 uncultured Desulfobacteraceae bacterium
GACCTGATCCGGGATCCAGAAGTTGTTGAAAAGACTAGATTCCGGCCTCCGCCGGGGTGACGATAAAAGGAATATTTTGACTTTTTACGATACCATCAAAGTTGATGAAACCGTAAAAAGTCCCCTGCCCGTCATCCCGGACCTGATCCGGGATCCAGAAGTTGTTGAAAAGACTAGATTCCGGCCTCCGCCGGGGTGACGATAAAAGGAATATTTTGACTTTTTACGATACCATCAAAGTTGAGTTGACAACGGGTAACGATGACAATAAAGTAGTGATGTAAACTACTTTTGTCGGAGGAGGATTCTATGAAGACTATCGCTGCAACTGATGCTAATCGCGGTTTTTCCGGTCTGCTGCGGCAAGTCAGTGAGGGCGAGGAAATTACCATTCTCTCGAGGGGCAGGCCTGTGGCGAAGGTAACTCCGGTGAATTCATCGACTTCTCAGAAGAATTCGATGAAAAAGGTTCTATTGAGCAGGCTGAAAGCCCGGAATGTAACCGGATCTCGAAATTGGAACCGCGACGAATTATACAACGGAGGATAAAGAAAAGATGCGTGCGGTTCTGGATACGAATATACTGGCCTATGCCGAAGGGGTCGGAGATTCTGCTCGATGTGCCGACGCCATTCACTTGATAGAGAAGTTGCCGGTCGACCGGGTTCTGATTCCTGCGCAGGCCCTGGGGGAGCTTTTTCGGGTTCTCGCCGTAAAGGTCAAGCGGGATAGAGGGCTTGTGCGGGAGGCCATTATGAGCTGGGCGGACAGTTTCGAAGTGGCTGATTCATCGTGGACGGCTTTCCAGGCTGCAATCGATCTGTCCGTTGATCACCGGCTGCAGATCTGGGATGCATTGATCCTTGCGGTCGCAGCCGAGAATCACTGTCGTTTGCTGGTGAGCGAAGATTTTCAGAATGGTTTCATATGGAGAGGCGTGACCGTCGTAAACCCCTTTGTATCGCCACCCTCACCGTTGCTCGAAGGTATCCTGGGGGCCAGTTGAACAGATCTTCTTAGGATGCCGTCAAACTTGGTCCTCAGGGCCAAGTCAGAATAATTCGGCTTTGCCTTAGATCGAAATGGCATAAATCCGAAGCACTAAATCCGAAATACGAAACAATGACAAAAAATGAAAGGTTCATCCGGTTTTTGTTAGTCTTGGGATATCGCACATCAGGTGTGCGTGACAAAAATTTCGTTGTTATTGACGTTTCCCCTCTGGCTGGTTTTAATCTGCCGATTTCGGCTCACAGCTATAATCGGTAAGCAGGACCTGATTTTGCCCACAATTCGCTGATCTATAAATGCGCGCTTGATTATTACCTGAGGTGCCAGATATCCGATGTCCGAGGTCTGTTTTTTTCACAGAAGGCAACCAAGGAAACGAAGAGGGAGTAGTGATTATCTCGCGCAAAGGCCTGGTGGCCGAGGTGCGAGGCCGGATATCGGAGGTCTGAGGTGAGAGCGAAAAGCTAATCAGGATGCTTGGTCTCATGGGCAAGGGCTTCAGTCATCCAGGCATTGATGCTCTTACCGGAGGCCTTGGCCAGTATGG
>CAYXDR010000632.1:0-1558 GCA_964463515.1 uncultured Desulfobacteraceae bacterium
AGCACCGGACTCCAAATCCGGGTGTTGGGGGTTCGAATCCCTCCTGGCCTGCCATTTTTTGTGTAGCATTGACACCCTATTATCAATTAAAGCGGACCGGCCGGCGGTGTGGAGCATATGAAAGCTAAAGCCCAGAAAAGCAAGACAAGTAAGAACAAGAAATCAGCCGAAGCATCCTCATCGTCCGGTTCTCGCGATACAGCCAGGGCCGGGAAGCCCGCCGTGCAGAAGGCCCCCCGGGCTCCGGCTAAAAAGACCGGAGCCGATGGTGGAGCAGGAGGCATTTTTTCTAAGGCGTCTCAATTCCTGCGTGAGGCTAAGACTGAGCTGAAAAAGGTAAAATGGCCCACCAAGAAGGAGCTGTTGGCATCGACTGCTGTTGTTATAGTTTTGTCTCTGCTGGTCGCTTTTTATTTAGGTCTAATGGATTTTATCTTGATAAAAATAATAAAATTGGTTGTTGGTTAAGATTAATGTATTTTAGCTCCAACTTTTTTGGCGTTCTTGTGCCAAGAAAATATTTGTATTGACGGGTGCGGTTTTGGATTTGAAATGGTATATCGTTCATACCTATTCCGGGTTTGAGAAGAAGGTTAAGTTGAATCTCGAAGAGAGGGTCAGAACTCTCGGGCAGGAGGATTATTTCGGCAAAGTCCTGGTTCCGACGGAAAAGGTTGTGGAGCTTAGACAAGGCCAGAAAAGAACCTCTTCACGGAAATTTTATCCCGGATACATTCTTGTTCAGATGGTATTGAACGAGGAGACCTGGCATACCGTTAGGAATACTGCGAAGGTGACAGGATTCGTAGGCGGTGAAGTAAAACCGACTCCCATCGCCGACGAGGAAGCCGAACGCATCATGCACCAGATGGAAGAGGGGGTCAGCCGGCCCAAGGCGAAAAACCGTTTCGAAATCGGCGACGAGGTGCGGGTAGTAGACGGGCCTTTCAGTAATTTTCAGGGGGTAGTGGAGGAGTTGAAACCGGACAAGGAAAAACTCAGGGTCCTGATTACGGTTTTTGGCCGACCAACCCCTGTTGAGCTTGATTTTATTCAGGTACAGAAAACATAATTATAGGGTACCAGGAAGCGGCACAAAGCGACTTTTTACGAGAGGATCAAAGTTGATGAGGTCGTAAAAAGTCAAAATATCCCCTTTATCGTCACCCCGGCGCAGGCCGGGGTCCAGTGATTCCAACGACTTATGGATTCCGGCCTACGCCGGAATGACGGCTTGGGGACTTTTACGAGGCCATCAAAGTTTGTCTAAAAAGAAATTTTTTAAAATCCCGAGGATTCTTAGAAGAGGTTTGGAATGGCAAAAAAAATAATGGCATCTGTGAAACTTCAGGTGAAGGGAGGTCAGGCCAATCCTTCACCACCTATCGGCCCAGCACTTGGCCAGCACGGAGTCAACATAGCTGAATTCTGTAAGGCTTTCAACGCGAAAACGCAGGATCAGCAGGGTACGGTGATCCCGGTTATCATAACGATATATGCCGACAGGTCTTTTTCATTTATTACGAAGACGCCCCCCGCATCGGTGCTTTTGAAGCAG
>CAYXDR010000633.1:0-1558 GCA_964463515.1 uncultured Desulfobacteraceae bacterium
ACGTTTTCCTGGCGATGAACGAATCGGAACCCGGCTTCTACAACGTGGCCTATGAAATAAGACTTCTTGAGGCTGTGGACCGGGGCTGGCTCACCCCGTTTCAGTATTTTGCGATTTACGACGAGACCGATTATCAGCAGATCACCTGGCGTGGTACCCATTATGATGAAGATGAGCTGACCCGTGCACTCAGCAACGACACCCGAACCGCCATTATCGCAGCCAATTTGAAAAAATTCCTGCCCAGCTTCGGCAAGATCAAGGCGCTCGCGTTTTGCAGCTCAGTCTCCCATGCGGTGTACACGGCGAGAAGACTCACGGATGATCACAATATCGAAGCCGTTTCACTCACCGGCGTCACCCCGGTTCAGGAGCGCATGGCGGCCCTGGCGCGGCTTGAGGACGAAGTCGATCCCCTCCAGGTTATCTGTACGGTTGACATCTTTAATGAAGGTGTGGACATTCCGGCTCTCACTCACATTCTCCTGCTCCGACCGACCCAGTCCTTTACGGTTTTCCTGCAGCAGCTAGGCCGGGGCCTGCGAAAAGCTCCCAACAAGGATTACCTCGTGGTCGTCGATTTTGTAGGCAATTTCCGGAAGGCCCACGTGGCGCCCCTGGCGTTGTCCGGATACACCTCAATCCAGGAATTTGCAGCGGAAGCGACCGCTGCCTTTAAAACAAGCACCCCTGCTGTTTCTCTTCCCAGAGGATGTTTTTTGGATCCCGACATGGAAGTTCAGCGTATCTGGGATCGGGAGATCCGCGCCATTTTGAGAGGGAAGATCTCGGTGGAAGACCGACTCAAGGCTCTTTATGCCGACATTCGAGCCGATCTGGATGAAGCATCTCCTTCGCTCTCTGATTTTCTGAATAATGCCTACCAGGCTGACCCCTACATTTTTATCCGTCATTTCGGAAATTGGCTTCGCACGCGTCTCGCCTGCGAGGGAACGTTGAGCAAACAGGAGAGGGCGCTTTTAGATACCCCGGGCGAGGCCTTTCTTAAGCATCTCGAATCAGGTTTAAGCCCGGTTAAATCTTACAAGATGGTGGTTCTCAACTCCCTGTTGAACATGCCTGGTACTGAATGGGATATAGACGCGATAGCAAAGGCCTTTTACGGGTTTTTCATGGATCATCCGGAAAAACGTTTCGACTACGACGAATTGGCCGTTTCCGCAAACCCCGAACAGTTTCCCCTGTCCAAAGTTAAAAGCAAGCTCCTCCAAATGCCGCTAAAATTTCTCAGCAATACCGAGACCGACTGGTTCATCCTCGACAAAACCGGCAATACCTTTTCCATCAAACCTGAACTGGCGCCTTACTGGAACGATCCGTTTTTCCGTAATCTTGTGGCTGACCGGGTTCGTTTCGCTCTGGTGCGCTACTTTTCCCGTAAAGCACAGACCGTGGATATTCCCTATGACAAGAACATCTTCCACACCGGTTTCCCCATTCCCCAAGAATTCGCCCTTTCCTTCCTGGCAGACCGCCCCCTGAAACCGCGCAGCACCCGAAAAATCAAACTGAAAATCAACGGCAAACGATACAATGC
>CAYXDR010000634.1:0-1527 GCA_964463515.1 uncultured Desulfobacteraceae bacterium
TATAATCCCATTTATTCTTGAAGCATATTTCCAAAATCGGCCCGTTGGGGTAGAGTCCGTCGAGCAAGATCATAATGGGTAAATGAGAAAATTCCTGTTTTAACCGCTTTGCCAACCGCTTGAAGCCTTTGGTTTCGCAGTCCTGCTTGGTTAGCCCGCTATCGCCTTGCGGATAACTCAAAAACTCGCTCATCAGGGGGATCGTCATGCCGTCGGCAAATGCCAGAGAGGCCTCCACCACATAAACATAATATTGCATGCGGGTATCGTCGCCTTTTCCCACTTCCCTCTCCAGACAGTGTTTACTCCAAAGCACATCCCGCGCACATTTCTGGGTGCCATCGATCGCAATGGGGTAGCGTTTATCAACCAGGTAGCGAAAAAACTTTTTCTTGCGTATCAGCGACCTGACCAAGACCATAAGGCTGCTTTCAATGTCCTCTGCATCAATCCCGGATAAAACTCGATTCAGCGTATCGTTGTGTGGCAACCCATCATTATAGAGTTCCGGAAAGAACTTTTTCAGGTTCTCCATGAACACTGGATAGGTCATCTCCCTGTTGGCTTCGCGCCTGGAGGCCATTTGAAAAACAAAACTCAGAATGCCGTAAAGCATCAGCAGGGTAAGATGGTATTTTATTTTCTTGGGACTCCTCGGATCTTTAATGGCCGAGAGCCGTTTTAACAAGACCGGCAATTTAGATCGAAACACCATCATTTGTTCACCCAGAGCCTCCTGCCGCGCTTTGCATTCTTCTTCCATGCTTTCGTAATCACTTTTGCGGTTGGGAATCGCTCCTTTGCGTAGCACTTTGAGCCCTTCGGCCTGCTGTTTTCTACGTAACTCCCCCCAGAGCCTTCTCCTTTCCTTTCCTTGCTCCTTGATCTGTTCAGGCTTTGGCCTCTGGCTTTTCTTCCCCATTACTCCACCCTCCCGTGCAACTGCTCTGAACAAAGCAGGGCTCGAAAATCCGATACCAAAGCTCTCACAAAAACCTTTTTCGGACTGCTGGTGTAGCTCTTTCCATTGCGGGGCAGACCCCTGCCGGTGGTCTTGCCCAAGTACACCCAATTGTCAGCCTTATAGGAGATCCCCTCATATCTTTCAGGGTCCACAAAGCTCTCAGCCAATACCGGCCGGTACCCCCAGCGCTCCTCCCAGTCATCCCTGATCCGCCTCAGGGCCTGCCCCAAACTATGACTCCCCAGGTTTTTTACCTTTACCCAGGGGAAAATCAGAAACCGGCTGTTATTGATCACCCAGGCAAGATTCCTCAGCCTCTGGCCTTTTGTCCACCCGATCCACTCATCCCGAACCCTCAGGGCCTTCGCCGCGCCCTGAAACAACAGACATCCAAGCAGCCCATGGGGGGATTCGATGAAGTAGAACAGCGAACAGCCAAATGGCTTCCTGTAGCCAAGGTAGTGGAAGCGCGATACGTACTCGGCCCATAAACGCCTCTGCTGCCCGCCATTGACCAACTCAACCCTGATCGGAGCTATTTCACCTACGCTTCCGCATATCTC
>CAYXDR010000635.1:0-1522 GCA_964463515.1 uncultured Desulfobacteraceae bacterium
ATTGTCAACCGTCTTAATTTTGTCCCTTTTCAAGGGCTGACCCCGTACCTTTCATTAAAGGCGCAGGGGAGGTTGATATTGCGTACGTGTATCAAAACCGGTTTTATCCTGTCGAAGTAAAATGGACCAGCCAGTTAAGGCCGAAAAGCCTGAAGCAGATCGTGCGGTACCCGAATCCTCTGATCTTGACGCGGGCACGCCAAAGGGGAATGATCAAGGGGGTTCCGACCGAACCCCTGCCACTGGCACTTTTCCGGCTTGGGGGATGAAGGATGTTTGATGGACGAGATTTTTAACAAAAGCTTTTTCCAAATTGCAGGGCCCAAAGGGACTCACCTCTGCGCTCCCTGTGTAGGCGCGGTTTCCATACCGCGATTTGTCCGATCGATGCTTTTCTTTTTCGACCAAGCCCTGGAGTGTCGAAACGATGTTTTGACCTGGCCCGCACGTCCGGGGCGGCTTTGCGACTCCGCGCGAGGCCCAAATCCCTTCCGGGTCTTCAACCGATTGAGGATGAGAGCAGTTGAGATCTACGCAGAAATGTGCGATTGTAGCTGAGTAAGCCATAAACTTTTTTGGCCTTGGTGTGTTCATCACAGCGGGATCTGCGGGATGGCGAAAATGAAGAGAAAAGAAGTAGTCTCCTATTGGATCAATAGTTCTGACCGAGATTACCAGGTGATGATCGACCTGTTCGAAAAGGGGCACTACACATGGTCCCTTTTCATCGGGCATCTGGTGTTGGAAAAATTGCTGAAGGCCGTTTATTCACAGAAAGTTACCTGGAATCCACCGCTCATCCATGACTTGCTCAGATTGGCTGAAAAAAGCAATCTAGATCTTGATGAGAGCAAAAAGGATATTCTTGATACCATTACTACTTTCAACATTCAGGCCAGATATGATGACTACAAGCTGGAATTTCATGATAAATGTACTAAAACTTTTTCTGAAATGTGGATTAGTCATATTACGGAGTTAAGGACATGGATGAAAGACAACCATCTACATCCGTTAGAAACTATATAAAATTTGTAAAAAAATCATTTCCTAACGTAAGAAGGATATATATTTTCGGCTCCTATGTAAAAGGATCGGCACATGTTGATAGCGATATAGACATCGCAGTCATATTCGATGATATAAAGGATTCCTTTGAACTACAGGTGGAGTTGATGAAAATCCGCAGAAGGTATGACTCCAGGATAGAACCTCATGTTTTCCGATCAACTGATTTTAATAGTTCCCATCCACTCGCTCAAGAGATAATTTCTACAGGCATCGAACTACAGTAATATATCTTTCAGTAACAGACGCGCAGCTGGATAGTTGGGCGGAAAGAATCCTCGATGCTGAAACCATGCAGGAGGTTTTGGCACAATAGCGGATAATGTCGAGAGCAATCCCGACGTACAAAATTAAATGTTGAAAAAGCAGTTTTTTTCAAAAAACAAATTATTAAAGTAATTTATTAAAATTACATTTTTTCACTCCTATCATACCTCATCTGACAGATCTGTTC
>CAYXDR010000636.1:0-1518 GCA_964463515.1 uncultured Desulfobacteraceae bacterium
CTCTTTTTCTTCCGGCACGTCCTGAACAAGGAATTTGGCACGGTCGATGGAGTGGTCAGGGCGAAGCGACGGCCGTTCATTCCCACGGTGCTGAGCCGTGAGGAGATTGACAGTGTTCTTGGCCATTTGGCCGCGCCGTACAACATGGTGGTGAAACTGCTCTACGGTAGCGGGCTGCGGTTGACCGAATGCCTCGAACTGCGGGTGCACTGCCTAAATTTCGATACCGGCATGGTCACTGTTTACGGCAAGGGGAAAAAGGTTCGAACCGTGCCGCTTGCCAAGTCGGTCCTGACGGAACTTCGGGCTCATGTCGAAACCCTCAAGGATCTGCACCGGCGCGATCTGGAACGCAATTATGGAGGGGTGTTTCTGATGGATGCGCTGGAGAAAAAATACCCCAATGCAGCCAGGGAATTCATCTGGCAATGGCTTTTCCCGGCCTTCGACCTCACCAAGGTTCCGGAGTCCGGCGAGTACCGGCGGTTTCATCTGCACCAGACCCATGTACAGAAGGCGATTAAAAAAGCGGTGAACGAGGCCCAGATATGCAAGCGGGCCACGGCCTACACCTTCCGCCACAGCTTTGCCAGCCATCTGCTGCAAGCCAATTACGACATCCGCACCATTCAGGAACTTCTCGGCCACAGCGACCTCAAAACCACAATGATCTATACCCACACCATCAAGACCACGACCCTTAAGGAAAGGAAAAGCCCTCTTGACTTCCGACCATCGGCGGTCTGAATTCCATTTTTTCATCGGCTCTTCGAGCAAGGGATCGTCACACTGATAATTATCTGCACATACACATTGCAACGCACCAGGCATGAGCCCGTCGGGGGTTTCTGGGGAAGGGAGCCGCTTTTGAATTCACAACTTGCCGGCTCCGGTATTCCTTTTGAGCCTGTGCTTGTGCTTCACTGCGGTCGTTCACCTAAATTTACAATAGTTTAGTCTCTTGTCGGATTTTATTGCCGGGATGTCAAGGAAGATGAACTCGTAAAAAGTCCCCAAGCCGTCATTCCGGCGTAGGCCGGAATCCATAAGTCATTGGAATCACTTGACCCCGGCCTACGCCGGGGTGACGAAATAGGGCGGATTTTGACTTTTTACGGCTTCATCAAGGAAAAAAGTGTTTCGGGGAATGATCAGTTAGGTGGGTGGGTTGAAGGCCATTTCCTTTACGAAAGCAGAGGCGATTCAGACATTACGCGTTGGTTTACAGCCTCTTTTTGGCGAAAGCTCGTCCGGAGGGGCTTTTCAGGTAGGATTCAAAGTTGATCGCTTTTTTGCGGTCGGTGAAGGCGACGGCTGTTTTTATGCGCCAGGGGGTGAATTTGGAGGTGTGACGGCAGTGTCCGGAATTATGTTCCTTCAGACGGGATGCAAGGTGTTCCGTGAATCCAATATAATAGCGGTTTTGATTTTTTGGGGATTGCAAAATGTAGACGTAATAGAATTCCACGATTTTTGAGAGATTTGGATGCAGCCTTCGCCTTCGCTTCGCTCATGCGA
>CAYXDR010000637.1:0-1513 GCA_964463515.1 uncultured Desulfobacteraceae bacterium
GGTTCGAATCCCTCTCTCTCCGCCAGATTTCAGCTACTTACATGGGGGCCAGCCGGCCCCTGTTTTTTTATGATTTTTGAATTTTGTGCGCCCTCGGTGTGTGCCTTTTGTGAAGTCGGATTTTCCGATGCATCCTTTAGATCTCTGCCGATGGTGTGGATATAGATCTTTGTGGTAGTCAGTCTTTTGTGCCCCAGGAATGACTCGGCGACCTTCTTGGACATGGCGCCGGCAACCAGGATAGAGGTTGCCAAGTGGCTGCTTGCGTGGAAGCTAAACGGCTTGCCGCCGGTCTATTTGCAGAGGTAGGGCATCATAAGGAGGATGCCGCCGGCCGTCGGCGGCTTTTTGTCGTCATGGAAGCAGACCCCCGGTCAAAAGCAAATCTGAAGATCGTCCTCGCGCTTACTTTGGTCCATTTCACCGGAGATTTTTACTCATCTTTCGTAACCCCGCTGATCCCCGTTTATGTCGAGGCCTTTTCTCTTTCCCTGGCCCAGGCTGGGCTGATTACCGGGTTGAGCAGGCTCCTTGCGTTTGTGGTACCGTACCAGGGCGTTTATTCTTGGAGGACCGCTTCTGGCAGTGGTCTTCATTCCCTTGAGCGGCGCTTCCCCTTCTTTCTCAGTTCTCCTGACTTGTGTCTGTATCGGTTCGATAGGCTCCGCAATGTTCCACCCTTCCACGGCGGGGATGGTTGCAACCTATTCGGGCAGGCATCTCGGACTTTCGATGTCGGTGTTCAACATGGGGGGAACCGCGGCCTTCGGCCTCGGCCCGATGTTCATCGCACTGTTTGTCGGTAATTACGGCCTAAAGTCCATGCCATTCACGATGGCGCTGGGGCTGGCGCTTATTTTGATCCTTTTCAAGAAAGTGCCGGCGCCGCTGGGAGAAGGGTTGAAGGGCATGGGTTTTTTAGGTTCGGTGCGCGAAGTGTTTGGAGATGTGTGGAAGAAGGTGCTCCTGATCATGGTTGTGATGATGCTGCGTGCCGCTGTGGGACAATCGTTCATTACTTTCATCCCCTTATTGTGCGCGGAACGAGGGTTTTCCCTGACGGAGATTGGAGTGGTGGTGTCTATTTTTACGATAGTAGGAGCCGTAAGCGGCGTCATTGCCGGCCACAGGGCGGACCGTGCCGGTTACAGGTCGATATTTTTAATTGCACACGGCCTTTCGACACCGAGTCTCATTCTGCTGCTCCTTCTCCCCGGCAAGTGGCTGTACCTGAGTTCCGCGCTGGCTGGTTTTTTCGTGATGGCAACCCTTCCGTTGGGGGTGGCTATGGCCCAGGAACTCGCACCCAGGGGCCGGTCCATGGTGTCCAGCCTGATGATGGGTTTCGCGCTCGGGATGGGAGGCACGATGACGATTGTCACAGGGAGCCTTGCAGACATGTTTTCGATTCGTTCCGTGCTGTTTTGCTTGGCTTTGGTGCCTGTGTGTTCAACTGCATTGATCGCGATGTTTCCCAAAACATAATTTGACTGTCCCCGTATACCTCCGTCGG
>CAYXDR010000638.1:0-1507 GCA_964463515.1 uncultured Desulfobacteraceae bacterium
ATTGCGGGCTTGTTTGTCAACACCTCCTTCGAAACGCTCTGCCGCGGTTCCCTGGGTGTTATTGGAATCGTAGTGCCGGCCAGCGTAAGCATCGAAAAAACGGCACCAAGAATAGTTGCACCACAGGTGACGTAAAACGAGAGCCTGTATCCGCCGAGCGGCAATGATAAACCGCTCAGGGCAAGAGAAAGCATGTATCCGAAAGAGGAACTCGCGATATAAAACCCTGTGGCCATTCCCCTTCGCCGTACCGGGTAACGCTCGGAAATGATCATCAAACCGGTCGTATAGGTTCCGCCTATAAAAAGCGCGACCAGTGTGTAAAAAATCAATGCCGAGATGTAACTCCTTGCCCAGAGAGCGAAGGCGATGGTAAGAATCGCACCCGTTACCATCGAACCCAGGTACATACGCTTCGAGCCGAATCTGTCTGCCAGTGTAGAAAGACAAAGAAGCGAAACACCGTAACCGATCTGGAAACCGCTGGAAACGCCCCCAGCCTGGGCAGCGGACATTTCCCATTCCTGCTGAAGCACAGGCAGGGCCGCCGCATACGTCATTGTGATCACCTGGCTGAACGCACGGGCGGAGCAAAGCCCGGTAAGCCACCAGTCCATTTTCATAGATTACCAGCTGCCTTGAAATAAAAAATCGTCATCATCCCGGGTGCAGATGAACTCCTTCAAAAACAAAAGATTCAGCCACGAAGAACATTAAATTTCAGGAAATTTTTTCCAAGAGCTTAAGAAGGGGCGGCAAATCAATCTTTACCGTATCCCAGACAACTTTGTCGCTGGCCCGAAAATATTCGTGTACCACGAAATTTCTCATGCCGCGTATTTCGAACCATGGAATTTCCGGGTTTTCCCGGTAAATTTCATCCGGTACCCGCACAGCGGCCTCTCCAATAACGATAAGATTCCGAATAACCGCATCCACTGTTTTGCGATCACCCGCAAATTCTTCCAGATCCAGCTCTTTCGTGTACTCCAGGATGGAATGGATCGCATCTATCATATCCTGGATACGAAATCTCCAGTCCCTATGTTGCACGAACAGCCTCCTTGAGAATTTGATCTTTTAACGCCTCGTGAAGAGAATCCGGAGTGGCAAGATCAACAGGCTTGCCAAGAATTCCTGACAATCGCTTTTGTAATCTGACCAGATTGAAAAGGCCTACGCTCACTTCCGGATCGAATTCGACCAGGATATCAATGTCGCTGTCCGGTCTCTCCTCCTCCCTTACAACCGATCCGAACAGAAAAAGACTCTGAACATGGTATTCGGCAAGCACTTTCCTATTCTTGTTTATAAGATCAATGATCTCTTTCATCCCCTTTGAGTCCTCCTTGGAGTCGCAGTCGTTTTTCATTCAAGCACAAAATCTTTTAGCCCTCCAGTGGCTGGCCGCCGGTGAAATACCGCATTAAAACCTGCTTTCTCCCGGTGAGACGCTGGTAAACCTCGTTCGGATACCCCAGGGCAATCACGGCACCAACCATCTCAT
>CAYXDR010000639.1:0-1506 GCA_964463515.1 uncultured Desulfobacteraceae bacterium
GCCGTGCCCCGTTAAATAGGTAAAACCTCAGCAACGCGCATTTATCTGGGGTGCCAAATAAACTAACCTAACTGCCAGCGTCCCCCATTCTCATCCTTTTTCATTTTTCCTCCGGCTAAATGGGCGACGTTAGAGCCAAGCCCCCTTTTTCAAACTGAGAATAGTGGCAATTCACAAATCAAGACCCCTGCTCCACAAGATGTGATACCTGCTGCACCCTTTTCTTCGTTGTCTTCTGTAAAAAACAGCTTGCAATGGTCCCAACTTGGGACTATAGTGGTTGTCATGAGGATTATCGCACTTTCAACACTTAGAGCATTCTGGGAGGGCTGTTCGGCCTATGCCGATGTAAAGGAGCCGGCGTTAGCATGGTATCGCCGGGTCTTAAAGGCAGACTGGGAATCACCAGCGGCCCTCAAAAAGGATTTTGGAACTGCGAGCATCCTTAAGGATGGCCGGGCAGTGTTCAACTTGGCCGGTAATAAATATCGTTTAGTGGTATGGACCAATTATGCGTATCGTGTCGTGTATATCCGCTTTATCGGAACGTACGCTCAATACGACCGAATCGATGCGCAGACTGTTTAGTCGGGAATGAGTCGAATGGACATAAGGGCAATAAGAACCGAAGAGGACTACCGCGAGGCCTTGAGTGAAATTGAAGGCTTGATGCATGCCGAAGCCGGCACTCCCGAAGGAGAAAAACTGGATGTGCTGGTCACCTTGGTTGAGGCCTATGAAAAGAAACACTATCCACTGGATTTTCCTGATCCGGTGGAGGCAATCAAATTTGAAATGGAGCAGCAGGGTCTTACGGTAAAGGACCTTGAACCCATGATCGGCAAAAGAAATCGCATATACGAAGTTCTGAATCGGAAACGTGGATTGACGCTTAGAATGGTTTGGCGTTTGCATGAACATCTGGGCATCCCGGCGGAATCGTTGATTAAACCACCCATTGAAGCGAAATCAAACGGGATCAGATATGGTTCAATTGCCAGATAGAATTCAGGCAACCCAGATATTTCTTTTCTTCATTCCCTTCTGTAAAATTAGAATCCATCACCCCATAACAGATAACTGCTAACGTGGTCTTCGACGCAGGCGGCATCTCGTCCTCCCATGAAAATCGAAACATTTGAAGATCTTGATATCTGGAAACATGCAAGGGAGCTTTGTCGGCGCATTTCCGAACTGACCTGCAAGGAGCCTTTCTGGAAGGATTTCCGATTCAGAGACCAGATTCGTGCATCTTCGGGTTCTATAATGGACAATACGGCCGAGGGCTTTGAGAGAGGCGGGAATAAGGAGTTTATTCAATTCTTGAGCATCGCAAAGGGCTCATGCGGCGAAACCCGCTCCCAATCTTATCGTGCCTTCGACTATAAATATATCACCAAAGATGAACTCCAAGACCTGCTGGATCGTACGACCAGCCTGAGCAAAGAGATCGCGGGCTTTATCTCGTACTTGAAACAAAGCACTTATAAGGGTTCCAAATTCACC
>CAYXDR010000640.1:0-1505 GCA_964463515.1 uncultured Desulfobacteraceae bacterium
TTCGCTCAGTTCCCTGATGTGGTCCATCAGGTCCTGTATCGACCCCGGATTTTAGCGGTGAAGCCCTAGACAGCCTGGCGGATTCCGTAAAGGAAAGCGGAATAGTCACGCCTCTTCTCGTCAGCAAACATGATGCAGGTTACAGGCTTATTGCGGGAGAACGGAGGTGGCGTGCGGCTCAAAAAGCCGGCCTGCAGAGAATTCCGGTTATAGTCAGGGAAGCCAGCGGCAGGGAAATGCTTGAGCTCGCGCTAATAGAAAACCTTCACCGAAAGGATTTGAATCCCATTGAAGAGGCCATGGCATACAGGCGCTTGCTTGACGAGGCGGGTGCGACCCAGGAAAGCATTGCAAAACGCCTGGGCCGGGACAGATCCACGATCACAAACTCGTTGCGCCTGCTCACCCTGTCGAAGTCCATTCAACAGGATGTGATGGAGGCTCGTCTCAGCATGGGCCATGCCCGGGTGCTTGCCGGAATTAAGGAAGAAAAGGCAAGAAAAAAACTCAGGGATTTGATCGTTAAGCGCGGCATGTCAGTCCGACAAGCCGAAAATGCCGCCAGGAGGATGGCAGGCTCCAGTCCTTCTAAAACAGGACAAGATACGGCAGCGTCCTATTACCAGTCACTTTCCCAAGACCTGAAACGGGCGCTGGGAACTAAAGTAGAAATCAAGAAAACGAAAAAGGGCGGTCGCATAGTAATACACTTTTACTCAGACGAGGAATTGGACCGGCTCCTCGGCACCTTCACTTAGGGCAACGATCTGTCCATCGAGGTTCCCTGTTTTCAATCAACCTCATGATGTTTCCCCTGTGTGCCCAAGATATCAAGCCGAAGCTTAACAATCCAGCCAGAGTATAAACTACAGGTGCCCCTGAAACTACAAGAAGAAGGGGCATGCTGCCCGCAGCACAGATAGATGCAAGAGAAACGTAGCCTTTGACATAAACCACAACCACGAAAATTCCACCAGCGGCAGCAACGCAGGAGGGACAGAGAACAAGGAAAAATCCCAGCGCCGTTGCGACGCCCTTTCCACCATCAAAGCGAAGAAAAATGGAGAATTGATGGCCAATCAACGCGGCAAGTCCACAAGCCGCAGCCACGGCTGCAGAATTAAAAGAACCCCGATATAAAATTTCGGCGGCGAAGGCCGGAGCCCAACCCTTCAGGCAGTCCAATACCAAGGTTACAAAACCCCATTTGAGCCCGATTTCCCTGGCTACGTTAGTGGCTCCAATGTTGCCACTGCCTACAGATGATATATCGATACGCATAATACGCCTGGCAACCATTTTTCCAAAAGGTATGGAGCCGGCGATATACGAGGAAATAATCAGTATCCCCAGGGAGAAATCCATGGAAACGACCAGCCTCTCACTTCAAGACATCCGGAATCACGATTTACAATCCAAATTGTTACAGAAGTCATTACGAAACCCATAGATGATCAACTCGTAAAAAGTACAATCTCCGCTTTATCGGCGTCGGGGTCGGAATC
>CAYXDR010000641.1:0-1500 GCA_964463515.1 uncultured Desulfobacteraceae bacterium
TACAGCGTCGATTTCGATCCCGATAGCGATTTCGATCCCGAAGAAAGAAAATCCCGACAAACGGATGCACTGGACGCTCATTCTTCGCGCCAGTGATCCTTGGCGTTGGGATAGATAAGACGATGTCTTAGAGCGGTAGGAATTGAACTCGATTCAACAGGTCTTCAGGTTCGCCAGCATTTGCAATGAGTTCCAAGTCGTTAACGCAGGCCCCGATAGTCGCCCCCATCTGATGGGCATAAATTACACCGTTAAAGGCCCTTTTTTCTCGTTGTCGCTTGGTCGCCTCGGCCAATAGGTCGTCATCGTGTGTGAAAAGAATTCGGCCCAATTGTGTCACTCGATCCAACAACGCAGAATCGTCCATCTCGTCGGTGCCGTCTTCATAAGCTGTAATGACATCGATGCCACGCAAAAGCAGGCCCACGGTTATGGCTCGGGGAACATTATGGTCCATATACAAAGCTATCATTCAGATCGATCCGTTGGATTTCAGTCTGGCACCGAGAGGTGTTTCGCCCTGGTTTTTTTGAACCTGCTTTACAAAAGCAAGCCTTCTTTCAATATCCCTGTCAAGCGCTTCCTGGTGGTCCCAGTAGTAGGCCAGTGCGGAGCATATCTGGCCGAGTGTCAGATGAGGATGCTGGAAATACAGCTCTTCGGGACTCCATCCATGGGCTTTCTTTTCCAATACGATCTCAATGACTTTCATATGTGTACCTGCGATGACAGGCACCCCTTTGGCGTCAAGTGCCACATGCTCATAATTTGTTTTTTCAGAAGTTAATGCCATTTCCCGTACTCCTTTCTCTGTAATTTTTTCGCTTGAAGGATAGCATCATATTCAATACCTGGCAAACGCAACGATTAAGCCCTCTTCCAGTATCATTCGCATTCTTTCCTTTTTGAAGGGCATAAGGTCGCCGGCCCTTCTCAACACGAACAGTTCATACCTCGCCTGGCTGTCAGGATCGCGGGTGTACAACAACGCCCCCCGAATGATATCCAGCGCCAAATAGGGCTCGGCTTCGGGCAAGAGCACCAGGTCCACTCTTTCTACCTGAAACAAGTCCTCCAACTCGATGGTTAATCTTACCCGCTTTTCGGCGCTCCATTCGGCCCTTGTTGCGGGAAGCACGCCGATGTCCACGTCCGACGTCGATTGTTCCAGCGAAGCCTGCCTGCCGCTGATCAGGTCTTCAATCTCTTGCGCCCGGCTCCCGAACACGTACAGGTCGGCTACATCGTAGCGCCGGCAGATCTCCTGCAGTAGACGAGGGAGCGCTGTGAGGTTCTTGGGTTTATTCATTTGTGAACCCCAGTGAAGGGTTAAGGGCCGTAACGGGTGACGCTCTTGCCTCCTCGTTATCACGGCGAAATATTAAAGGAATTTTCCAAGGGCATCAACCACAATCTGTTGCTCTTATTCGATCACTTCGCGCAACTGATCGTCACCAGCCTCGCCGGATCAGCTCAATTTAAAATTTTATGGGTGTCCCC